>JBBQMV010000032.1:0-14143 GCA_038329315.1 Bdellovibrionia bacterium
CCGGACCGACGCCCATGAAAAGGCCGAAGCTCATGGGTCGAAAAAGGTCGCATTAGCGAAGCCGAACCATGAGCCGGATGAAGGAAAACCGCTCGCGCACTCGCTGGACCGGGCTCCGGCCGCGGCTCCGAAGATCGAAGTGCCTGCCGAAGACGGCGGCGATTATTACGAAGAGGAAGATGACGTCGATACCCAAATCGCGCACTCGCTCCCGCATGGAAAAACTTTAACTAAGTCGGACTCGGTGCACGAGTCCGAATCGGCTCCGATCGCCGTCGAAAATCACCGCGGCATCGTCGCGCGGATCGTCGGCGTCTACGTCGATGCCTGGGAAAGCGCGAACCTGAAGGTCCACGTGTTCCAACAAGCCGAAGAAGAGAATAAGAAGTTGAAACTCGAGAACGCCTATCTGCGCGTGATGGTCGAGACCGGCAAGTTCAATCTTCGTAGCGACGACGCGAAGAAGAAGACCGAGACGGTCGGCAACAAACTCGCGACCGCCGCGGGTTCCCGCGCTGCCCGCTCGATCGCTTCGATTCGCTATCAGTTCCCAGAAAATCTACTGCCCGAGCAGCTGCTCGCCCTTGGCGTCTCTTACTTCAAGGTGAAGGATGACGAAAAGGCCGCCGTCATTCTGAATTTCTTGACCGAGCTCGACGATGACAAGAGTTTCCGCACCGCCGTGAACTACCTCATGGCGGGCATCGCGTTCTATCGGCTCGAGCACTATAAGAACGCGGCCGAATATTTCGATCGCATTGCGAAGCTGACCGAAACCGACGGAGAAACCCAGAAGGCGAAGCGCCAATCCGTATACTGGCAAGCGCTCGTCGCTGAGCGGACGAAGAATCGTGGCCTGGCCCAGAAACTCATTCTGGACAGCCTCGAAAAAGATCCGCTCACCAAGGAAGCGCGCTGGGTAAATCCGCAAGGCGATATGGAGAAGACCCGTATGCCGGCATCCGTCTCCGGAGAAAAGGAAATCGAGGAAAGCCATGAAGGCCATACTCCAGAAAACGATTAACGCGACTGCGATAGCGGTCGTACTCGTTGCCCTCCCGTTGAGCTCGGCCTTCGCAGCCCAGCCGAACGAGTCGGGCGCCGGTAAGGTTTGTGGCGTTCTCCGTTCGTTCGAGGGCGAAACCCAGGTTTTCGACTATACTCGCACGCACCTTGGCGATGCCGCGTACGGGACGAAGCTCCACTGTGGTGACTGGGTGAGTGTCGACAAGGGCAAGGCCACGATCGAACTTACGATGGGCACCGGCGTGCTTGCCGGAGAAAATACTTTTTTCCAAATCCGCGACCCGCAGTCCGGTGAAAATCCGGAACAAGCCAATCTCGCCCTCTATCGCGGCGAGTTTCTCGTCCAGCCTTCGAAAGGCGAAATCCGCATCGTCACTCCGAACTCGGTAGGCCGAGTCGAAAAGGGCGGAGCCTACGTCGTCTACTCGAGCGCGAGTGAAGAAACCCAAATCGTCGGCATGGGTGGAAAGACTTCGCTTGAAAATCGTTTCTTCCCGGAATCCCGCATGCCCGCGGGCTTCGGAAAAGTCGTGACTTTCGCCAACCCGGTCGAGCGTCTGCTTCCGGACCAGGCCCGGTTCGTGAATGCCCGCGATCTCGGTGAGCGTCTCGCTCGGCTCGGCGTGCCGGCTTCGGTTCGCGAATCGCTCGAGAAAGTCGTGAAGGCCGGAACGAAGACGAAGATGCCGGTGACTCTCGCGTCGACCGGAGTTCGCTCGAAGGAGGTCCATGTTTCCGCGGGCGGTGAATTCGCGGCTTCGCATGGCGGACGCTCGCCAGCATCCGTATCCGCGCCGATCCTTGCGCCGCGGAAGCCGAAAGCAGTCGCAAAGATACGCGGCGTTTTGGATGAACCTAATTTCGCGTTAAAACGTCAGAGCCAGGACGAAGCGGAACGGAAGAAGTTACTTCAGGCGCTTTCTACGATGCGCCCGGATGACGATGCTCAGTAGTTTAGTTCGGTTTTAGTCCGATTTCCGCACGGAGTGGCGGAAGTCATAGGTAACAAGGAAGGTGCCCCGTGTTTTATCCGCTACGCCAATACCTCATTTTCGGACTACTCTTCGTCTCGGCGCTCTTCGGTCGTACCGCCCAGGCAAACTACTGGGAACTCTCGACGGGATTTAATTACAACCGTTCGGAGTACTCCGCCGGTAGCTATTCCTGGACCCGCCGTCTCGGCGGATCGATCGGCTATAATTTCAGCGACTCTTCGACCATCGAATACTCCTATCAGAAGAGTTTCGAGCGGGACCATTACGAGGGTTTCTCGGATTCCTTTTACAATGACGAAGTCTTCTCCGTGAATTTCGTGTGGAACATCATGGGTCGGACGGCACCGATCCAGCCTTACGCGAAGGTTGGGATCGGGGAACTGAATCGAGAAGCAACGATCTATGATTCGGGAAAAACTCAGGTTCAGAAGATCAATCAAATGACCGGAGTTCTCGGCGCCGGATTGAAGCTCCTCTTTACGAAAACTCTCGCATTCCGGATTGAAGGGACGAGTTACCTCTCCGGCGCGAAAATAAGTAGCTGGAAGGATAACATCGGTGCGACTTTTGGGATTTCCTTCTATTATTAAAGTCATGCGCCTGTTCCTCTTCTCGGTTCTCGCTTTCGGCCTGTCCGGATGTTCGACCATGGAATACCTGTGGCAAGCGGGCCGGGGCCAGCTCTCACTGATGAATCGCGCCCGTCCGCTCGACGAAGTTATAAAAGATGAAACGACACCGCCCCGAATCCGCGCGCTCCTCTCGGAAGTTCCGAAGGTGAAGTCCTTCGGTGAACGCTTCGGGATGAAGCCGACTCGGAACTACGAGGCGTACGTGAAACTCGATCGCGACGCCGTCGTGTACGTCGTGAGCGCGTGCCAGCCACTAAAATTCGAGCCGAAGGAATGGAAATTCCCGATCGTCGGCGGTTTTCCGTATCTCGGATTTTACTCGCGCCCGGGTGCCGAGAAATATGCCGATGCGTTACGAACGGAAGCTCTCGATGTCGACGTGCGGGGCGCAGGCGCCTATTCCACGCTGGGCTGGTTTCGTGACCCGATCCTTTCGACGATGATTCGCGAAGGGGACGAAGCGGCGGGCGAGCTCATCGAAGTCGTTCTTCACGAATCACTCCACGCGACGGTCTACGTCAATCACCAGGCGTTCTTCAATGAATCACTCGCGAGCTTCGTGTCGGAAGGCCTCACACCGATCTATCTCGCGGAGACGCGCGGAAAAGATTCGAGCGATGAAAAAAAGTACCGCGACGGCCTCGAATGGCAGACGAAATATTATGCACGTATGCATGAGGCTTACGAAGCCCTCGATGTAGTCTATAAGAGTTCCGAAACGGATGCGGCGAAATTAACCCACAAAACAGAAATACTCGAAAAACTGAAAGTGGATGTGAAATGGCGGTCGGGAAGAACGCTGAACAATGCCACGCTGCTTGGATTTCGTGAGTACGGCGGGAATCGCGGTACGTTCGACCGCATTTTCGAGCGGTGCGGGAAAGACTGGCCGAAATTCTTGCGCGCGCTTCAAAACATTAACGAGAAGAATTTTCCAGAGACGCAAACGAAAGATCTTTCGGGCGTCGAAAAAAACTTTCGCTGCGAAAGTTAGTAGCTTTTTCGCCACCGTAAGAGAGTGCCCCCGCGATCGACGCCGGACGAATCCTTGATGAGCTCGGTCGAGACCGCCCAGTTTCGTCCGAGACTCTTCGAAAGCGCGAGCTGACGATCGTTATCCCAGCTCGAACCGATCGAGGCCGTGAAGCCGCCGGGTAGGCTGACCACCGCGGAGTAGGTTTGGGTCGCCGGATCGTAAAGTACCGATTCGATCGGGGTCGAGGCGAAAGCCCAAAAAGAGAAAATTCCGAGCGCCTCCGAACCCATCGCGGCCTGGGCGCTCCCGACCGACCGGGTTTGTTCCGACGAGATCGAATTTTTCGGCATTCCGTAGAGGAGGAGCGAAACGATTTCGGAATCCTCGAGGGGCGGAGTGCTCGCGAGGGTGACTTGGGTTTTTCCAGCTCCCTGGTGAAGGGTCGCGGAGATATGGTAACCCGATCGATCCATCGAAATGACGGCCACCGTCTCGATCTCGGGACGTAACGTGATGTCGAGGCGATCGAGATTGATCGCGCGGTTCAGATAGTGAATGCGAAATGGGGTCGAGAGATCGATCGAGCCGGTCAAAGCGCGAGTTTCAGCGTCGGTCCGCAGATTCACCTCCGCCAGAAGAGCCGGATCGAAGAGCCGATTCAGAAGTGCGATCGAACCGGGTCCGCCCTTTACCGAAATCAGTATCGGAAATTCGGGCGACTTTCTCACTGTCGTGATGGGTTTCGTTTTTGGATCGGGCTGACCCTTCACGTATGTTTTTGGCTTTACGTAGCGAATGATCCGCGAATCCCGCGCAAGCGCGGGAACCGGAGCGAGGGGCTCGTAATCGGGAAGCCGGAACTGGATTTTTTTCAGGAAGGCATCGACTTTCAGTCGGAGGATCGAAAAGTCTTTCTTCGCAATATCGATCTCCATTTTCGTCTCGGTATTGAATGTCTGTTCCGTCGACGTAAGGTTGGTCGTAAGTACGGCCGGGATCGTGGTTCGATCCTCCGCCTCACGAAACGGTTCGGTATGAAAGACCATCGGACCTCGAAAGACATTAAACGGAGTCGGAATGGCCCAGGCGGTTTTCGAGAGGAGGGCGATCGTCTTCGCAAAGTTCGGAGTCTCAATCCGGAGTTCGCCCTTCCGGTACCGAATTTCGTTCGTGCCCTTCGTCGGAACGAGGGTCACTGCAAGATCTGAGTGCGCAGTAATACCAGCGAATTCATAGGCATCGATCTTCAGATCGAAATCGATTGGGCGGTCACCCGAATTTTCCGGCTGGCGCAGCTCGGCTTCGACATCGACCGTTAGGATCGGCAGCCGTCCGAGTGGAGTTTTTCCCTGAAGGAGTGCTTTCACGGTGGCACGCGCGGAGAGTTCTTCTCTCCGCATCCGAATTTTTCCGTCCTCGGCTTTCAGAGAGGCGAGGTCGGGAGTCGGATTCCGCCAGAGGACCGAGAAGTCGCCATCGAGGTCGCCAGTCGAAAGCGCGTAGGTCCCCGCGACCTCGCCGCCGAGTCGAAGCGTTTCGGTGCCCGCTTTCTTTTTCGTTCGGTAGGAGACCGATGCTTTCGGTAAAACGAGCAAATCACCTTTTTGGTAGATTTCTCCGCCGAGGCGCGCGTTCCACTCCGGCGATTCTGCGTTCAAGTCGATCGCCAGTTTCGGGCTGCTCTTCGTTCCTCGGTGTTCTAGCTCGGTCGATTCGATTCTCGCGGCTACTTTTAGTTTCGCCGACGGGATTTCGAATTGGTCGACCGTGATCCCGATGGGCCCCCAGCTGAATCCCTGATCGAGATAGTGAAGGTAACTAAAACCGGTGCCCGGTGCGGTGGAGTTTTCTTCGGGCGCTCCGGTTTTATCTTCGACGAAACGTCCGCGGGAGACTCGTATTTCAAGGTGTTCGAGCGCGGTGAGTTTTACGTATGTTCGTTTGCTCACCCGGATCGAAAACGAAAGGTCCGCGGTCGTGATGCAGGCCTCGGTACCGTCTTTCGGTTCACGCGCGAGAGAGTAACATCCGGGCGCGAGCCGGATCGCAATCGTGCGGCGCCAGAAGCCATGCGGCGTGATTTCTAGTGAAACGATCGGCGCGTTTTCGAACGGTGCTTTCGGATCGCGCTCGAACCGAACGAGAGGAGCGACCCAACCCGAGACGCGTTCGGAGGTGAGAATTTTCCCGGGATTCATCCAGGCGAAAAGGATGACCCCGATGACTAAGACGAGGAGGCCACCGAAAATGCCGAATGTCCATTTCAGAACTTTTACGAGCATTTTAAAACTCCGCTCCGAAACTTACGAAGACCTGCGAGCGATAAATGTTCTTCGCGGGTTGGTATCCGCGTGCGTACGTCGCGCGGATGGTCCCGAGAGGAGTTGCCGAACGGGCGCCGAATCCGGGAGACACGACGACCTCGCGTGAAAAGTGCGAGTTCCCAGAGCCGACGTAGCCCGCATCAAGGAAAAGGAGCGGGTCGAGGGGGAACGAGAAGAGGCCGGGCCAGCGCGACTCGAAACCGGAAGTGGCCACGGATCCCGCGCCCGACTGATCCGAAGGGAGGGAGTTTCGTGAGAAGCCGCGAAGGTCCTGGTCGCCACCGACGAGAAAAAACCAGTCGGGCGGTGTTTTCGACGCATCCGGGGTGGTGCCATCGGTGGTGAAGAGGGTTCCGAATTTATAGCGAATTCCGAGGATCCAGCGGGGTTGGATGTAGTTCTTAAAGTTATAGAGGTACGTTCCGGTGAGTAGAAGGCGGTGCACGCCAATCGATGAGGCCTGGGCGCTGGGGACGTAAGTATACTGAAGGTGTGTATCGAATCCGCGCCTAGGATCGCCCCGGTAGAGTTCGTAGTCGTTCGTGTGACCGCCGAGCGTGAACTCGGGCGTCACGATAGGTTCGGTTCGCGTATATCGCGAATTCGAGTAACGAAGCCGACTCACGGAAAATCCGACTTCTGGGGCGAGTGTCCATTTCCCCAAATCGAACGAACGCCCTTGGTAGAGGGAAAATTTCGGGCCGCTCGTATCATACTGGGCTTCGTTACGGTGGGTGATCGAAAGGACGGGTCGGAGGTAGAGCCGGGGATGCGCCTCGGATAGATAATACTTCAGCTCGAAGCTTAACTCCTGGCGCTTATTCGAGCCGAAAAGTTCGATTTGGAATTTCGAAGCGGATTTCCAGAGCCGGTTCGATTTCCACCGTATGAACGCAAGCGGATATTCTTCCGTGCTCGCGCCGACTCCGATTTCCCAGGTGCGGGGAGGGCCGAAAGCTGCCGAACGCTGGAGCTTCAAAAAGTCATCATCCTTACACACCGTCGTGTAATTCACTGATGATGCGACCTCGCCCTGCATGCGGCTGGCGGCGATCGACGTTTTTTTAATATCGTATCGATCGTCGGAATCGAACGGCTCGAAGCGCGAGAGGATTGGGTCCGAGACCGGATAATCTCCCATGCTGACTGGACGTAGAAAAGTCTTCTGCGAACCGGCGTTGATCTTGATGACGAGACGTCCATCCGGATGGGCCTCGAGTTTCAGAGTTGCGCAGGCGTATCCTTCGGTTTTTAACAGGCTGAGGGCGTCGCCTTCGATTCGATCGAGCGTCCCTTTCTCGAGGGGTTGGCCGAGATTCGTTTCGAGCGGGTCCACGGAAAATTCGGGCGGTGCGTTTTCGGCGAGAATAATGGCGACGACCGCGCGTTTTCCGGCGTCGACGGTGACTCGGTTCGCGTCGTAGTCGATCGTGATCTTCGGTTCGAGGTAACCCTTCGATTCGAGGTAGGAGTGGAGAAAGCTCGCCGACTGGCGCGGCGGAACATCCTGCCATGCCGGATGGGCGGGATCGCCGCACACGAAGAGGGAATCATTCTTCTCAAGCCCGATGCGTTCGCTTCCGGGAGCCCACACGACGCGATCACCGCAAAGTTCGGGAGCGGAGCAACCGTTTAGGATTGCAGCCGTAAGCGACGAGATAAGGAGGAGGCGTAATCGGTTCAAGCCCTCGTAAACTACCGGATGGGTAAGGGCCTCGGGAAGCCTGAAATGCGGAAGCCGAGCGGTGCTTCGTCCTGAAGCGCCGCTCGGCCAACGATAGAGTCCAAATCTTTTCCGCAGTCCCATAAAGGGACACTTATTGCTGACGGGAACACAAAGAGCCGGGCTGGGGGCGGCGGCTTAGACTGATTAGTTAAAGGTCGTGCCGTTGACTTGCACTTCGAGTTTACCGTTTACGACGTGGTATTGGTAAATGGACTGCATCGGGTTCGACGAGCAGACATTCGAGTATTAACCGTAAGGGTAGTTATACGGATATTGCTGAGCGGCGAGGCAGTTGAAGTTCGAAGAGATCGCTTGCGCGGTGATCTTCACGTTCCCGTGACCCGGAAGCATGTAGGCCGAGAAGTCGATCGTTTGATCGGCTTGGGAGCCCGAGCAACCCGCCGTGCCCGCCGCGGTGAGGCGGTTCGTGACGACGGTCGCGAGGTTTTGATAAGTTCCGTTTTGCTCGACTTGCAAGGTGACGGAAACCGTCGCGCAGCTGTAGTTCGCCGTAAAGTTCGTATAGACCGGGGTGTTCTCATTCCGGGAAGCCGGATCGAGAGTCACTTTCACCTTCAACATCGAGTCCGTGGTCAGGGCCGCGGAAGCGACCGGGGCAGAACCGCCGACCGTCTTGAAGCTGAGTGGATAAGCGCCGTAGCCGGTGCCGGTGTCGACTGGGTTAACGACTTGTGGGGTATTGTCTTGGCCTTGGGTCGTGGACGGGTTGGCCGTTACGCCGCTGGATCCGCATCCAGAAAGGGCGGCGATGGAAACGAGAGTAAAGAAATAGGACGATTTCTTCAGGGACTTCATATTGGACTCCTCTTTAAACACAGGGTTCTTGGCCGTCTTGGTTACGAATTCCTGTTACCTCTAGTAAAGCAACGGGGGTGCCAGCCGACCCATAAAGCTAAAGCCATGATATTATAGGATTATCGTGTTCAAGATTCTAACAGGGACCGTCTAGTCTTTTGACAGGCGTAGAGTGCTGATTCACCTTTCGGGGGGCATTTCTTGGCTCAGTTTCCGAAAAACCTCTTTCCGAATCTCGCGGTCATTCGGGCGTCGTCGTCGATCCGGTGCCCGGATTGCTCGGATCGGATGGGGTGGTGCTCGATCAGTGCGACCAGTGCCAGGGCATCTGGTTTGATGCCCACGAGCTCGGGGTCTTCCGGAATGCCCTCCAGGCTCATGATCTTCAACCGATGACCGTGCTTGGGGCGGAAAGCGATTCTAGTTTAGTCGTTCGGGCCTGTCCGGAGGACGGGAATGTCCTTACGGAGTTCGCCTATTCGTATAACCAGAAGGTCCGTTTAAATCGGTGTGACCGCTGTAACGGGATTTGGTCGCCTTTCGCCGAGATCGTTCATCTCGTCGAATACGTGAAAACGTCGCAGGCGATCGAGCCGGATGTGCGGGCGCTCGCTGGCACTCCGTCGAGAGTTTCGGCCGCGTGATGAATCAGCGAATGGTTCCGTGGTGGTATCCCATCGATCCTTCGCGTCGGAACGACCCGTGGTGGATTCGAACGTTTTGGCTCCGGCCATTCGGGATTATTCTTCCGATCGGGACGAGTACGCGGGCGAGTGGAAATACCTACGGGACGATCGGAATCGCGTTCCTGAATATTCTTGTCTTCGCGATGGACCGTGAAGAATCCGTGCGGCTGGCGATGGTTCCCACCCACGTTCGCGCCGGTGGCGGACCTATTCATGCTCGCGATTCGAAGTGAATCGTCGATTCCGATTCTCGGGGCGGCTAGTTCCGGGGCACCGGGAGTCGCTTGGGTAGGGCACGTTGCGGGCTTTTTCTTCGGCTTCTTGGTGGCGATGATTTACCGGGTTCGTGAGCCGGACTAAATTTTTCGATCAAGATTAGATTTCGTGCTCGAATTTAATTTTGGCGGGTTCGATTTTCGGACTTCCGATGCTTTTCTTTTTACGCTTCACTTCGTGCGCACGAAGTGAAGCGTAAATAACTTGTTTCTAAAAATCGAATGGATCTAGTTTTAAAGTCCTCACGTCGATTTGAGCGACGTTGTCTGGGATTCCACATTCCCGGATTTCGGAGTCTCCGAATTTTTACTTCTCCGAACTTTTACTCTCATGAAAAAAATTGGAGTCCGGAAATCAGATTTTTTCCGAAAAATATTTTAAGAACAGAGCCGAAATACGCTATTTTTTTCGCATTCATGCTATGAATTCAGAATGAATTTCAATTCTTTCTCCGACGACGACCTTCATTTGAAAACGCTTGAAGCGGCTTCTCATGAAAGAAGCGCGACGCTCCTTCTGCTCGGGTTTCTAGCGGAAGTCGATGATCGTCGGCTCTACAATGCGCGAGGGTATTCGACGCTTTGGGAGTATGCCCACCTGGCGCTTGGTTTTTCAGAAAGCCAAGCTTCGGAGCGCGTCTCCGCGATGCGCCTGATGCGGAAGGTTCCTGAAGTTCGCGCGAAGCTCGAGTCGAATTCGATTTCGCTCACGGCGACTTCGAAATTGGCGACGTTCGTCAGAAGAGAAAAATGTGGAGAAGCGCGTACGCTCGATCTTCTCGAAAAAATCACGGAGAAGCCTACGCGGGAAGTGGAGCGACTTCTCGCAGCAGAGCAAACCATCGCCGACGCGAAGCCGGATTTTCGGCGATCTTCCGGTCCCGGAATCACGCGGATCGCTTTCGACGCGGACCCAGAGTTTTTGGCGTTATTCGAAACACTGCGGGACATTCAGGGGCGGCCGAATTGGTCGATGAATGATCGATTGAAGGCGGCTTTGCGAATCGCGATTGCGGCGAAAACTCCGAAGATTAAAGCGGCAGCGAATTCGGAAAATCAGTCAGAAGCTGAATTCGAATCAAATTCAGAATCGAAATCAGAATCGAAATCAGATCCAGCTTTGGATCCAAAACTGGATCCAAAAGCAGTTCCAAAATTGGATCCTGCAAGCAGATATTTTTCGAAACCTGCGGGCGCCCAGAAGCCGACTCGCTACATTCCGGTTTCGGTTCGAGCCGTGACCTACCAGCGATCCGCTGGTCGCTGTGAGTTTGTCGATGCGAGAACCGGGAGGCGCTGTGAGAGTCGATTTGGTTTGCACCTGGATCACGTGCATCCCTTTGCGAAAGGCGGCGATTCGTCGGCGGCGAATATTCGGCACCTCTGCGCGAGTCATAACCAGTTTGCCGCGATTCGCGAATTCGGAGCAGCGAAGTGCGGGGCAGCGGAGATAGGAGCCCATTAACGACGACTTTAAGTCGTCCAAGCGCGATTTGGGTAAAAGGATTTTTCGCCGACTGTAACTTTTCTTTCTGGAATCCGAAGTACTCTATGACGGAACCCGTTCCGGAAACACCCCGAAAGGCTCGCAAAATTTATGGCAAATTCCCCGCGACGTGAAGCTTCCTTAATCGGTCGTGTACTCATCTCTTTCTTATTGCTCGGAACGAGTGTGGCTTGTGCCGGCAGCGGGCCGGGCGCCGCCACTCCTCAGACCGAGGGAGGGAAGAGCCCCGAACTGAAAGCCCGCCTCACTCCGCTTCAGTACCGCGTGACCCAGCTTTCAGAAACGGAACCACCGTACCAAAACGCGTATTTCGATAATCACACTGACGGCATCTATGTCGACGTCGTAAACGGAACGCCGCTTTTTTCGTCGAAAGATAAATTTGATTCCGGAACTGGTTGGCCGAGTTTTACGAAGGCGCTCGACGAATCGGCGATCGCACTGAAAACGGATAGCGAACTCGGTGCGACCCGCACGGAAGTGCGGACTCGCGGTTCCGACTCTCACCTTGGACACGTGTTCGACGACGGCCCGGCGCCGACCGGAAAACGCTTTTGCATGAACTCCGCTTCGCTGCGATTCGTCCCTGCGAAGGACCTCGCGAAGGAAGGCTACGCGGAATACGCGCCGCTCTTCGCTAAGAAGGCGACGATGACCGCACCGAAAACCGAAACCGCGTACCTCGCCGGCGGGTGCTTCTGGGGAGTCCAGCATCTCCTTCGGAAAGCACCGGGAATTCTATCAAGCGAAGTCGGTTACACCGACGGAAAAACCGGCGAGAAAGAACACGCCGAATCCGTGAAGATCGTTTTCGATCCGGCACGTACCTCGTACGCGAAGATTCTCGAGTATTTCTATAAGCTCCACGATCCGACGCATAAAGATCGCCAAGGGAACGATATCGGTGCGGGCTATCGCTCGGCGATTTTCTACCTGAATGACGCTCAGAAGAAAGAAGCCGAAGCAGCGAAGAAGATCGCGTCCGAAAAGTGGAAGGCGCCGGCTACCACCGAGATCGTCGAGTTTAAGGCTTACTCGAAAGCCTCGGAAGATCACCAGGACTACCTGACGAAGCATCCGAATGGATATACCTGCCACTACGTGCGGAACCTGTAGTTCGCGAAACGCGACCCTTAGATCTTCGCCGTCGGATTCGAAGTCGGCACCGCACGACCCTGCGAGGTAGTCACCATCGCGGTCGCACCGAAGACGATCTGGTTGCAAGACGTCTCGCAGGCCCCGCAGCCGACGCAAACGTCGAACTTCACGTGAACCGGCCGAGTCGGCGTGCGGCCCGCCGGAGCGATTTCTTCGGATCCCGAGGCGCCGACGCCCCACTTATGGAGAGGGGCGCTCGGATTTGGTTCCCAGCCTTTTTTGAATTCGATCGCGTCCACCGGACAAACTCGGATGCACTCCGAGCAGAATTTCCCTTCCGTGTACGAGATGCAGTGGGAGGGATTAAAGACGGCGGTTCCGGCTTTGAACGCGTATTTCTTTTCGATCGGATACTTTAGGATCGCGTCGGTCGGGCAGGCCTGGGAACAGGCATTGCACCCTTCTTTGCAGGGGGCTTCGAGGGGAGTCATGACTGGCGTCCATAAAGAACGAAGACCATGCTCAAGCCCGGCCGGTTTTAAAGTACCCGTCGGGCAAGCCTTCATGCACTCGCCGCAACGAATGCAGGAAGAAAGGAAATCGCTTTCTTCGCGCGACATCGGAGGACGAAGAAGTTTCTTCGAGGCGCCCGGAATCCCGGCTTCGATCCGCATGAACGGGGCGGCGATGAGCGCAGTGGTGGTCGTCGCGAGGAATGCCCGGCGATCGAGTTCGACGACTTGGCCGTGCTGATCGTTTGCCTTGAACGGGCTCCGCAGCGTGAAGAAGTTCGCGTCCACCGGGCACTCTTCCGAGCAGATGAAGCACTTGATGCATTCGGATTCGTTATAGTACTCGGCGTTTTCGAAACTGATCGCGCCCGTCGGGCAAGACGCCGAACAGATATTGCAGTGAACACACTGGTCGGTTTGGCGTCGAAGCATCGAGTGGCGGGAGAGGGAAGCGAGGTAGGCGCCGAGTGGGCAAATCGCGCGGCACCAGATTCGCGAAACGCGCGTCGTGTAGCCCATGATCGCGAGGAAAAGGAGGAGGGTCGAGAAGTCGATGAAGAGGCCCATGAAGTGTGGGCGCTCGCCGATCGACCACGCGATGCCGTTTTCGACGCGACCGAAAGGTTGTAAAACGGCGGCGGCGACCCGGGTAATGAGGACGACCGGATCGATGCCGATGAGCGGCGAAACCGAGCCGAAAACCGCGAAGACGAGAATCGCCGCGAGGATATAGTACTTCAACCGGAACCACCAAGGACTCGGGCCGTGGTGGCGGGCGCCGAATTTCTTGATGATGTAGGAGTAGAAGTCGAACGTGGCGCCGAGCGGGCAAACCCAGCCGCAGAAAACTCGGCCCATGACCATACTCACGCCGAGAGTCACGAGACCGAGCATGAGAATCGTCACGCCGACCCGCATTCCGCCCATGATCACGGTCGCGACGAGGGGATCGATTCGCAGGAAAAGCGAAACCGGAATGTTTTGGGCGACCCAGGTCTGCATCGGGTAGTGCGTGCAGTAAATGAGCGTCGCCCACAGGAGGAAGAGCGAGGTTTGGATGACGATCCGAATTCTTCGGGTAGGGACGCCGAGCAGAGCCATCGTTATTTATCGCCCTTCTCGGAAGATTTAGGGGGCATGAGGATCGCCGAATTCGTGCCTTCGCCGCTGATGCCACGAAAGAAACGGCGGGCTTGATCGATTTTGCGCTTCGATTTGCGCTTGGGAACCCGAAAGAGATGAAGCCCGACGAGAATCAGCGCGCCGATTGGAAGGAAGGCCCAGGTGTTGTTTCGGGAAAAAGTATACGG
This sequence comes from Bdellovibrionia bacterium, assembly GCA_038329315.1. Taxonomy (GTDB): domain Bacteria; phylum Bdellovibrionota; class UBA1018; order UBA1018; family UBA1018; genus JACMQW01. Next base: position 13,884 of record JBBQMV010000032.1, read on the forward strand.
AGTAAACGAATTTTCGTTGCCGACGTCGAGTGAGACTTCGGTGTCGCCGCCGCCGGCCGCCGGAGTTAAAGCGTCTTGAGTTACAGCGCTTTGAGATGGTGCGGAAGTTTCGTCGAGTGAATCCAATGATTCGAGTCCGCCACCTGCGGGCGCTGCCGGTGCAGGAGTCACGGGCGCGGGTCTCGCAATAGGTGCGGTGGACGACGGGCGATAGACGGGTCGTACGCTTCCGTGAGGTGCCATTCGAGGTGCCATTCGAG
>JBBQMV010000033.1:0-14018 GCA_038329315.1 Bdellovibrionia bacterium
CTTCTTCAAAAACTTGAAAAACGGCCAAACGATCCCGACGAAATATAAAATCCAATTCGGCATCGAAGGCATCGCCGTGAAGCCTGCAGGCGAAATCACTCCGGGCACCGGACATCATCATCTGATCATCGATGGCGACGCGATTCCTGCGGGCCAAGTCGTTCCGGTCGATGCGAACCATATCCATTTCGGCAAGGGCCAAACCGAAGCCGAAATCACGCTGACCCCAGGCAAGCATAAGTTGCTTCTCCAGTTCGCGAACGGCGCGCATCTTTCGTACGGACCGGAGCTTTCGGCCGTCGTTGATGTCGTCGTCAAGTAAATGACCGAACGAGGCGAGGGGCGAAATCGCTCTGAAATCCCGGACCTCGACGCGAGAATTACTGCGTTAGATGAGGAGCTAGAGGACCGGGGTCTCCCCGACCGTACGCTCCTCTTTAACGTGGAGGCCTATGCTTGGGCTATTCTTCAGCGACTCCGCGCCGAGCTCTTCGAACGTCGTTTCGAAATGCCGAAATCCGACGCCGAAGTTTTTTCGATCCTTCAGAAGAATGATCTGCTCGATCTCGTCGAGGCTCGCCAGCTTCGCCAGTTCTGCGAATCCCGCAACCTCGCCAGTCGTGACCTCGCTAAGATCGACGTCGACGGAATTCGCGAGATGGCGGTCGACCGCGAGTGGATCCGCGAAGTTTTAAAACGGTTTAAGGCTTAGGGTTTTCGGCACGAATGCGCGAAATCAGCGCTTCACGCTGCGAGAGCGGTACGGACGCTTCGTAAACCGGCTTCAGAATCTCGGTTTCCAATGCCCCGATTTCCACCGCGGAAAGCGCCGTCCGCCGGGTAAGATCCGGGGACCAAGCATTCCCCCACTGCATTCCGTTTTTCCACGGCCACTTCGAAGCGGCACGTACGCCGAGATAAATGATCTCGGCCTCGTCCTTCGCGCCCGTCGCGGCGACGCATTCCTTCAGGCGGAGATCGGTCTGGTCGCGATTCGGCTGCGTTCCGCCCGCCCAAAGCGAGAGATCATGATCGACGCAGCAGTCCCGCCACTGAGTCGGATTTTCTTTCGTACCGTCGGCCCAAGCCGTGCACCCATCGGTCACGAATGGGCGCAGGTTTTCCGTAAGCTGCAAAATCTGTTTCTGGTTCGAAAGACGATCGACGAACGCTTTCCGCTGAGCCGGAGGAATAACCGTGTCGTATTCCGGCCGTGCGATTTCGGTGAGAAGCTGTGCGATCTCCATGGGAGAGAGCGAAGTCGTGCGGGTGATGTGCGGGTCCCAAGCATTCCCCCACTGGTTTCCATTCACCTTCACTGGCCACTGCGCGCCGATGCGCACACCGAGGTAAATCACTTCGGCTTCTTCGTCGGCGCCCGTAGCCGCGACACACTCTTTCAAGCGGAGATCAGTGGCATCGTGCTCCGCCGTCGTTCCGCCGCCCCAGAGGGCCAGGTCATGCCCGATACAGCAGTCGAGCCAAAGCGTCGGTTGGTCGGCGGATCCGTCCGGATAGTACGTGCATCCATCGGTTACGAACGGCCGAAGTTCGGCCGCTCGTGCGACCCCATTCAGTCCGAGCGCTAATACGAGTAGAGCCGTAAACCGACCGAGAACCTTCGTCATAGACTACTCCTGGAAGGGAGGACCTAGGGACTAACTCGCATATAGGCGCTTTCGAACCGGTATTCATCCGGATCACGTGCCCCTGGCTTCCGAATGTGGAACTGATAGAGGTTCCCTGCCATCGAAAGGACGTAAAACGTCTCCGTGGCTTTATCATAGGTCGGGTTGGAAGAAAAACCGGAGCCGTCACCTACGTTATAGCGGTATAGGCCCTTCCCCGTCGCCTTGTCGAGAACGTAGAGGTACTGGTGCGACGACGCGAAGATCGCGTAACGATCGGTCAGCGTGATCGTCGTCGGAACACCACGATCGAGTTCGAACTGCCAAAGCACCTTCGCATTCGCTTTCGCGAGCGCGTAAACGGTCCCGTTACTCGAAGGCAGGTAGATCGCCTGGTCGTCCGCCGAAATCTTCCGGGCTCCGCCGGCATCGAAGCGCCAAACGGTTTCCCCTCCCTTACGCTTTAGAGCGTAGAGCGAGCCGTCGTAGGAGGGTTCGTAAATCGTGTCGCCCATAAGAACCGGAGCGGCGTCGACGTCCATGAACTTGTTCGTGATCTGAAGCTTGCGCTCCCACTTGAGGGTTCCGTCTTCTTGGGAAACGGAGACCAGGAATCCATCGCTCATGCCGGCGATGACTTCCCCGCCCTCGACGAGTGGCGAAGAAGCGGCGTGAATCGTCGCGGTCTGCGGAGTCCTGCGCTTATAGTTCCAAAGCCATTTGCCGGTCCCGGCATCGAATGCGTAGATGGTGTCGTCGGCGCTCGTAATAAAAAGGCGTCCGCCAGAAATCGTCGCCTTCGAGAGGAGTGTTTGCTTGATTTCGTATTTCCAGATGAGTTTTCCGGTATCCGCGTTCAGGCAATAAAGGACGCCGTCGCCGCCACCGAAATAGAGATTCTTCTTATCGACGACGAGTTCGGAGATGACGCCGTTTCCGACAGAAAAGGTCCAGCGAACCCGGAGAAGTCCCGGATAGAGCGCCACGACGCCCGTCGAAGCGTTCCCGAAGATGAGCGTGTTCTCGTAGAGAACCGAACCGGAATATTCGAATCCGCGGTCGTTCACTTCGTAAGGACCGTGGGTCGGGAACGTCCAGCCGCGCGTCAGGATTTTCGTATCCGATTTCAGCTCGGGATGGATATTCTTCCCTGCGCAAGCGAGAAGGCCGAGGGCCATCGCTCCGACGAGAATTCCCGAAAGTGCCGAACGGATTTTAATCACAGAGTGGCTTTCTTCGTTTCCGCGAATTTCGCGCTCTCCGAGTTTGGAAGCTGCTTGATGATGTTTTCGTAGGTCGCCTTCGCACCAGCCTTATCGCCGAGCGTCTCTTGACAGCGGGCCTTCCCGCGAAGAAGTTCGCCTTGGAACGGACCGGAGCCTGAGTTCATCGCGCGGTCGAACGTCTTTACGGCGTCTCCGCACTTCCCCATCGCTTCTTGAGCGAAGCCGAGGTTGTAGAGCGCGGTGATCGACTGTTCGTTCGAAGGCGCGGAAGCCGCGGCCGATTCGAACCACTGGGCCGAGTGCTCGTACGCAGCGGCGTTTTCGCCGTGATCGAAGTACAGACTGCCGAGTTCCATTTTCGCGTCGAAACCGGCGAGGGTGCTCGGAAATTCTTCGGTCACTTTCGTGAGCGCCGAGATTCCGTCCTTCAACTTTCCGTCGACGTCGAATTTCGCGAATTCGATCGATAGTGAAGCGGCCGGCGCGACTTTCTTCGCCGCCTTCGCCTTCGGATCTTCTTTCGTAGCGACTTCGGTTGGTTTCCCGGCGTCGGCAATGAGTTTGAGTTCGGCATTCAGCTTCGCGCGCGCATGAAAGAGTGCTTCGGAGGCTTGTCCGCGAAACGTATTCCGTTTCGTGAGGTAGAGGCTCGCTGCGAGAGCGGCGGCGAGAAGAATGACTCCGGCGACGATTACGAGTTTGCGCTGTTTCGAGGCAACCGTGGCAATCCGAGTCATAGAATCCGAAACAATGTCGCCCGAAGCGAGGATATCCGAGGGATTAGTCATATGATTCTGGTGTAAGGGAGCATCCTGGGGTTGTCAAAAGGAAAGACCCCCGCTACCCTTTATAGAACATGAATCGGATCAAGGGCTTAATCTTCTTCGCGCTCCTCGTCACGCTCGTGCCACGGGCCGAAGCGCGCGATCTGCAAGGGCGACTGGGACTCGGTTTTAACGCGCAGTTTGCGAACCAGCGTGAGACGAACGGACGCGTTCCCGCAATTTCCGCGAAGTACGCCGTGACGAAAGATATCGCCTTCGAAGGGATCATCGGGCTTGCGACGACGACTCCGGGAAATTCGGTGGTCGCGATGAAGTTCTTCAAGACCCTCTTCTTCGAAAATAATCTAAATTTTTACACGATGCTGGCTGGTGGTCTCGTCACCGCGAACGCCACCTCGGGAATCGATTTACAGGGCGGCTTCGGGACCGAGTTTTTCATTCCGGGTCTCGAGAGCGTCGGGTTTTCGTTTGAGCTCGGCGGCGAGCTGACGAATCTTTCGGGCTCGATGGTCTTTAGAACGATGGGAGCGTCGTTCCTTGATGCCGGCATGCGTTTCTACTTCTAGACGCAGTCTCGTCTTAGCCCTTCTTCTCGCGCTTTCGATCGCGCCGTCGGTGCGCGCCGAAGAACCGCCTCCTCCGGCATCGACCGCACCTCCGGGAGCGAATTCGGATACCGCAGGTTCAAGCGGCGGCCGGACGACTCAGCCCGAAGAAGACGATTATAAACAAACTCCGTACACAAGCTTCGGTGAGTTCAACGACGAAGAAGAAGCCGAAGACACGAAGTTCTTTCAGTACGGACGCTTCTTCGGAGTGAGTCTCGGGCTCGGTTACGAAGGCGCGACCGGAAACCGTGGAGCGCTTTATACGGGGGGGATTCCCGCCTACGCCATTCGCGTGCATTACTGGTTCGATTTTAACTTCGCCCTGACGCTCGGAATTTATTCCGCTAAGCACCAGTACACTGGTTTTAAAGAAGCGCGCGGCAGCGATAACACGCAGAAGACCGACGTGAGTCTCTTCGAACTCGGCGCCGAACTTCGGTATTACTTCGATACGAAGGATGCGACCGCACCGGTTACCTTCGCGGGCCCCTTCCTGATTATCGGAGTTGGTAACTATACGAAAACGGAATCCGATGTTTTGAATCCGGAAGGCGCCGCGAAGAGTACGGCGCTCGGTTTTTCACTCGGAGGCGGACTCGAATTTCCGCTCAGGCCGCACAAAACCTATCTCGACCTCGAAGCGGTGGTCCGCCCACTCGCGTTCGACGACGACGCACTGAACGTCACCACGACGAACGGTAAAGTCGTCAAGGACACGAACGGCATGTTCTTTACGTTTCTGGCGTCGATCCTATTCACTTATTAGTGAAAGGTCTGCCTCGTACTCTTTCTTAAAGTCCGAATCGACTTCGAAATCGTCCGCGTCGAGTTCGCGTGCGGTCATGCCGTCATCAATACGAGGCGCTCGCATTTCACGGCCGGTCGAACTGCGGTCAAGCTTCCGCTTCGGTCCCGAACGGCTCTTGCCTTCGACGAAAAGAAGACGAACCGGCGTCCCCATGAATCCCCACTTCTCACGAAGCGCGTTCAGAAGGTGGCGGCTCAAGCTGAAGTGAACCTTATCTGGATGCGACACGTGGCAGACGAAAGTCGGCGGGTGACGCGAAACCTGGTGGCAGAGGTAGAACTTCACGTTGTAGGGGTTGTGCACTTCGCTTTCCGCGCGAATCCAGTTCGTGAATTCGTGGGTCGAGATGCGCGTCCGGCGCTGTTCGAGGATGTCGTAGATGAGTTCGCCGAGATCTTGGAAGCCCGAGCGCTCTTTCGCCGAGATGAACATGAGCGGCGCGTAGCGAAGGAAGCCGAAGTTATAGCGAACTTGCTCCATCGCTTGTTCCTTCGTGAAGCCTTTCTTGTTCCGCTGCGTGTCCCACTTGTTCATGACGAGGATCACGGAGCATCCGGTTCCTTCGATCATGCCGGCGATCTTCTCGTCCTGGTCGGTCATTCCGCCTTCGGCGTCGAGCATGAGGATCGTCACGTTCGCGCGTTCGACAGCCTTCTTGGCCTGGATAATCGAAAGGACTTCGATCCCCTGCTCGGTCTTCGACTTCCGGCGAATGCCGGCGGTGTCGATCACTACTAATTCCCGGTCGCCGATCGTCGCCAGTGAATCGATCGCATCGACGGTGGTGCCCGCGACCGGACTCGTGATCATGCGCTCTTGCTTCAGGATGGCGTTCACGAACGTCGACTTGCCGACGTTCGGGCGTCCGACGATCGCGATCCGAGGGACCACGTCCTTTTCAGATTCCATGAGGTCTTCGGAAGAAATCTTGCCGGCTGCCTCGAGGAGTTCGATAACTTTCTCCTGGAGCGTCTCGATCCCGCGTCCGTGTTCGGCGGAAAGGCCGATCACGTGCTCGATGCCGGTTTCGTAGAACTCGTTAACGCGGTCTTCATGGACGGAGTCGTCGACCTTGTTTACGGCCGCGATGAGCGCGATGTCTTTGTTCCGCATGCCCGAGCGAACCATGCGCTGGGTGACTTCCATGTCGGCCGGGGTGTAACCCGCGAGGCCGTCATAGAGGGAAATGACGACGTCGGCACGTTCGAGCGCGGTCTTCACTTGGAAGTTAATTTCTTCGGCAAGACGATCGCCGCCGAGTCCGCCGGTGTCGATGATGTTCAAAATGTAGCGCTTTCCGAGCACCCACCACTCGACTTGTTCTTCGAGGCGGTCGCGAGTCACGCCGGGTTCGTCGAGGACGAGGGCGCGCTTTGATCCGAAGAGCCGGTTAAAGAGGGTCGATTTCCCGACGTTCGGACGTCCTACGATGACGACGCGTGGAGCATTCAGTTTCGGTACGAATTTCTGGATCATTTGGCCTTCTTTGGGAGGTGATATCCGAGGCTCTTCATTCGCTCCGGATCTTTGCTCCATTCTTTGAGGACCTTCACTTGAAGGCCCAGGAAAACTTTCGTGTCGAGGAACTTGTCGATCTGGTGACGGGCGTGCGTGCCGAGGTCCTTGATCTTCGCGCCGCCGGCGCCGATAACCATTCCCTTTTGGCTTTCGCGCTCGACGTAGATCGTCGCTTCGATCCGCACCGGTTTTGATTTTTCGTCGAACTTATCGATGCCGATTGCGCACGAATACGGAATCTCTTCACCGAGCTTCAGAAAGAGCTGTTCACGGATTTTTTCCGCGACGAAAAACCGGGTGGGTTTATCGGAGATCTGATCTTCATCGGCGTAGTGGAAAGGACCGATTTCGAGGTATTCCCATGTCTTCTTGAGAAGGACGTCGAGTCCCCGCTTTTTCAGCGCGCTTAGCCGGAACGTTTCTTTGACCGCGATGCCACGTTCGGCCATGACCTTCAGGAGTTCCGGTTCGAAGACGCGAGTCTTGTCTTGGCCACTCTTGAGATCGTGTTTATTGAAAATGACGAAGACCGGCGCCTTCGCGTGTTCGAGAAGTTCGAGCACCGGCGTTTCGTAGACCGGGGAGCTATCTGGATCGACGAGGTACCAGATGACATCCGGCTCTTCGAGCGCGGTACGGACCTGGGCCATCATGAAGGCGTTGATTCCGCCTTCCTTCGCGCGGTGAATGCCCGGCGTATCGATGAATACGATCTGACCTTCTTTTTCGGTCAGTACGCCGTTCACCATCTCGCGGGTGGTTTGGGCCTTTGAGGTCACGATCGAAAGATCGGTTCCGAGAAGCGCGTTCAAGATCGTCGACTTACCGGCGTTCGGCCGACCGGCGATTGCGACGAATCCAGATTTCCGAGTCGTGTTCACGACCGGTAATGCTTCGGCAGCTGCTTCGAGACGAGTGAGTATTTCAGACATTCGGAACCTCCGCGATCAGATTGGTACGGACCGGGGGAACCGGTTCGAGCTCGTCGATCGCGCGACGGGCGGCGTTTTGTTCAGCGTCTTTTTTCGACGATCCACTCGCGGATGCGATGGCGTCGCCGTCGACGCGCACTTCGACCGTGAAGGTCTTCGCGTGGTCGGGTCCTACGGCGGTCAGAAGGTGGTACGTCGGAGTGACTTTGCGTGCGGCCTGAACCTTTTCTTGGAGCCGCGTCTTCGGATCGGCGGTGTGGAGTATCTCCGCATCGGCTTTGAAGAACGGTTGGAAGAGGTAGCGCACGACCGGATAAACGGCGTTGAATCCGCCGTCGAGGTAGATCGCGGCGACGATCGCTTCGAAGGTTGAAGAAAGAATCGACGGTTTCGATGTTCCCCCACTCGAGGCTTCGCCTTTTCCGAGGCGAACCGCATCGTTCAGCCCGAGGCGAACCGCGACGTCGTTTAGCGTCTTTTCGTTTACGACGGCAGCGCGAATCTTCGAAAGCCGACCCTCGTGGTACTCGGGATAGCATTCGAGCAAAATATCGGAAACGATGGCATCGAGGATCGCGTCGCCTAGAAATTCTAGACGTTCGTTATCCCGTAAGGCCAGGAGACGCTTCGGGAAGTGCTCATGCCCATAAGAGGTATGCGTGAGCGCTTGCAGAAGAATCCCGCGGTCCGAGAAGGTGTACTTCAAGGCCGCTTGGAGGGCTTCAAGCTCTTTCATTCGGTGTCCTAATTTTCAATCGCGTTTAGACCCCTTGTCTAACACGTCGCGGAATCTAGGGTTTCCGGGGGCGGAAGTCAAGGCACTGATTCAGTGTGCCGTAACGGGCGGGAAAACCTGTAGAGGCTCGGTTTTACAGGGTTTAGAGCTTCGGGAAAGGTCCGTAAAGACGCATTTCTTTCCTCATCCGTATGATCTCGCCGTAGACGAAGTAGAACTTCGGGCATTCGATCACGTAGGTGCTCCGGTCGTCCCGGAAAGTATCGCGCCGGTCCCAGGGCCAGCGGCTCTTCGTCGAGACCTTCGAGTAAGGTGTCGCGATGGCGTGGTCCTGATTACAATTCACCGTACTGGGGAGGTCGACGATCGTGATCGTCGTCTTTTCTTCGGGGACTACCCAAGTTCCTTTTCGCATAAGCTCGATCGTCGTCGCGCGGAGTGCTTGGAGATAGCCGGTCTTGAGGACGGGGTATTTTTCTTCGGCCGCGTTTCTCAAAGCTGGAGAAACCTGCTCGGAGCCCATCCCCTCGCCGAAATCTTTCGCGAAGTGCACAGTCGCAAGTCCGAGGACGGCGACGAAAATCGCTAAACCCGCGATAGCATTCGATCGGTTCATACTTAAAGAATAGCACATCCCAGAAAAGCCACATCCCCTTGGCTTGAATCGACGAGTACGGATTCGGGGCGAACGGCGTAGATCTGGTTCTTCATGGATTCGCCGATTTCGGCGGAAGCGACTGGGACGATGACCCGAAAGTAGTTCGAAGTGTAACCGCCGACGTAGGCCTGGCCGGGGTTCGGGCCCTTCACGGCGCTTTCGATGAGGACGCGGTCGAGCATGCGGCCGTGGGCGCGGTGGTCGTCGAGTATTCCACGATGCACGGTTTGCATTCGTTCTAGGCTGAGCGTCCGAAGGACCTTTGCGCGGCGAGCCCGTTCTGGCGGCGGTACCGAGTTCGGAAGGCGGGTCGCGGGAGTCCCCGCGCGTTCGCTGTAGGGGAAAACGTGGAGGCGGGTCCACGGAAGGGCGCGAAGTCGCTCGACTCCCCACTCGAAGTCTTCGCGGGACTCGCCTGGAAATCCAGTGATGACGTCCATCCCGGCGTAAACGCCGCCGATCGGTGCGGGAAGGTCGGTAATCGCAGTGAGGCACTCCCCGACTTCTTCGGCCGCGTACTTCCGCTTCATCAGGCGAAGAATCTTCGAGTGCGGACTCTGAAGGGAGACGTGGAAGTGCGCGCACAAGCGTGGGTTGGCTGCGTAAATCGCGCGGAGCCTCGGGCTGATTTCGACCGGGTCGAGCGAGCTGATCCGAAGACGTTCGAGCGGCGTCTCGGCCAAGACCGCTTCGACGAGTGCTTCGAGAGTCGGCTTTCCGTCCGGCGCGAGATCCGCGCCGTAGTCGCCGATGTTCGTTCCGGTGATGATCACTTCGCGAATACCTCCGGTGACGAGCGCGCGAACGTGTTCGACGAGCGCCGGAATCGGGAGGCTTCTCCCCGGTCCACGGCCATAGGGAATAATACAGTAAGTGCAGAACGAGTTGCAGCCCTCTTGGACTTTTAGGAATCCGCGACGGCGTCCGGTTTCGCCTTGGAGGTGAACCGGCGGGAGCATGAACGAACTCTCCGGCGTAGCCCACTCGCGGTCCATCGGATGGCGCGAAAGAAGATCGCCGTAGCTGGCGACTCCGCCGAGGAGTACGCCGCGGGCGATGCCGTCGGTTTTTTCGACCGCGCCAAGGACTAAATCGACGAGTCGATTCTTATCCTGGTTCCCAACGATGAAATCGACCGCGCCCGACGCGCCCATTTTCACCGGATCGACTTCCGCTCCGCAGCCGGTCATCACGACTCTCGTCTGCGGATTTTCTCCCGCTACGGCAGCCATCTTGCGACTCTGCTTTTCCGCCTCGTCGGTGACGGTGCACGAGTTCACGACGGTGAGATCGGCGACCTCGCCTGCGAGCGCCGCGACCCAGCCGCGCTTCTGAAGCTCGGCTTCGATGAGCTGGCTATCGTAGAGATTCGCTTTGCAGCCGAGCGTTTTGAGGGAGTACTTCGGGGAAGGCACGCCTCGATTTATGCTGGAGAACCCTGCTTTTCAATCGCCATTTCGGCGTGGCCGAGCTTCCGACCCTCCGCGACCAGGGCGGAGCCAAGCACTCGAGATTCTTCGAAAAACACGAGGACGTCCGAGGGTCCGATCCCGAATAGAGGTCGGTCCAGATGGAGTTCGGCGAAACGTCCCGGATATTCGAGAATACGCGCGCCGACCCGTTCCGGCCCGATCGCGCTCTGGCGCGAGTTCGGGCGCTCCTTTTCGACGCTCACCCGTCGGGTGTGAGGGATGCCCACCGCTCGGGCTTCGCTCCAAAGGAGGTCGTGAACGAAAAGCGTATCGACCATCATGGCCGCTTCGTCGGCGACGATAAGCGTCCGGCTCTGCGGAACGATTTCTTTCACGTAATAACCGGCGTGCTCGGGCGAGCGCGATCCGACCTGGAAAAATGGAATCCCTCGGTGGTGACCCACGGCGAATCGTTCATCGCCGGCCAGCGGGCCTGGTTTGAAATAGTCGCCGGCGGCTCGGTCTTGAACGCGTTCGTTCGCGAGCTGAGCGTCGGTCCAATCCCAAACACCACGTCCCGCGCGAAGTGCGGTGAGTGCTGCCGTTTCGTGCTCGGCCGTGAACGGCCCCCCCTCTTTTTCGGTCGCTCCGATTTCCCGCGCTAGCCGCATGAGCATTTCTACGGAAACATCCCCGACCGGAAGGCTCAGCTTCGCGAGAATCGGAGCAGCGAGGCGCGCGAGCGTCCGGCACTGGTCGAATGCGACCTCCGGATACCGATAAAGTTCTGGGATCCGTTTCGCGAAATGGCCGGTGGCGAGAGCTTCAGCGCCGCGGTTGACGGCGACGGAATCGAGATGCGGGAAGAGAATATCGCGAGCGAACGCCGCGCTCCCGGCGAAGCGGCGACCCGTCAGCGTCGCGATCCAAAACGGCGTGTATACTTTGGCGAGCACTTCTTCGGTGACGTCGATGCACTTTAGCGGAATGCCGAGGCTCTCGCAGTACTTCTCGATGACGGGCAGATTACTTGCCGACATGGCGCTCGGATAGGTTGCGGGATCTTCACCGAGTTTCGCGAGGTCGCAATACAGGTGGAGCGCGAGAAGATCGAAGTCTTGATTCCGAAGGATCGACGCCGCCACGCGGGAAGGAAGTCCCTCGTCGATCCCGAATACGACGCGATTCCGCTTATTAGACGACTTCATGCCGTTTCAGGATCTCGCCTAATGCGTCGAGAAGTGCGGTGAGCTCTTCAGTGGTGTTCCCCGGATGGAGTGAAATCCGAAGTGCATTGCGAGCGTCGATCGCGGATAGGCCCATCGCGAGGAGTACGTGCGAGGGCTCGGGAGCGCCGCTCGCGCAAGCGGATCCGGACGAGACCGCGAAGCCTCGGAGGTCGAGCTGAGTCACGAGGTAGAGATCCTTCGGAAGTCCCGGGAAATAGAAGTGAGAAACGTTCGGTACGCGGCCGAGGCCATCGCCAGTAATGACGGCTTTTGGAAAGCGCTTCCGAAGTTCGAGTTCGAAGGCGTCTCGAATGGGCGCCAGTCCGGCGATTTCGCGCACGATGCGCGGCCAATGGTCGGCCAGCGCCTTCATTCCGACGATGCCCGCGAGATTCGGTGTGCCTTTTCGTTCGACTGGAATCGACTTTCGGTGAATGAGTGCGCCTATGCCGGAGAGTCCGCCGAGCTTGTGCCCTGCGATCGCAATGAGATCCGGTGAATTCGGAGCGGATAGATCCAGGGCTTCTTTCCCCCAGCCGGCCACGAAGTCTGTGTGCACCACTGGTTTGCGTGCGGAAGTCGCCACATTTGCGCATAGGATATGCGAAGTTACAGAGTGATTGAGAATGCCGGTTTCGTTTCCAACTCCGATCACCGATAGAAGATTCGCCCCTTCTGCGGATCCGAATTCGTTTACCTGGCCTGCCGAATTCGGCTTAAGCTTGCGGATCTCGCTCCCCTTCCTCTTCATCTCGGGGAGGAGGTCGAGGACGCAGGCGTGTTCCACCTCGGAGACGGCCCAGACGGAGCCCTTCCCTGCCACGCTCGCCGACTCGAGCACGGAGCGGACAGCGAGCTGGTTCGCTTCGGTTCCACTCCCGGTAAAGGTCACTGTCCATTCGGCGGGTCGAGCCTGAACAGTTTTCAAAACCGCCTCTGTGGCCGCGGCGATGAGCGCGGAGGTCTTTCGTCCATAGGCATGGAGGCTCGCCGGATTGCCGGTCGATTCTTCGGATCCTAGAAATGCAAAAAGCGCCTCCCTCACCGCGGGGTGAAGGGGCGCTCCTGCATTAGAATCAAGAAAGGTCGCGGGCTTTAGTGGCATTCGCCGCTGGGGCCTTGAACCCGGAAGACTCGAGCACGTTGCCCGCCGTCTTCGGAAGGTCCGCTGAACCACGAGCCTTGCGGATCAAGTCGCCGACCGAAGTCGTCGACAGGTATTCCTGCATCAGCATTCCGAGGTTTTCGAAGTAAGTCTTGGTCAAGATGAACTCGACCGTGTCGCTCTTGATGTCGGTGGCGCCGATCAGATCCTTCGCAGGATTGATATTTTCTCCAACGCTCACCAGAACATCTTTGATCGAGATTTCGTCCATCGACCGGGAGAGCACGTAGCCTCCGCTTGGTCCACGAACGCTCTTTACGACGGCACCTTTCCGTAAGCGGCGGAAAAGTTGCTCGAGATAATGGAGCGAAATCTTCTGACGTTCAGAGATTTCTTGAAGGCGTACTGGACGACCATTCGAATGGAAGGTCAGGTCCAAAATCGCTCGGACAGCGTACCGTCCTTTAGATGTCAAACGCATGGCTATTTCTCCCGTTTCCCTCTCACAAATCCATCTATGTCGTAGCATGGTGGATATGACGCGTCAACTACTTCCCCGATTTTTATAAAAAGGAACCCTTCATTCTCTCCTCACACTTGCCGAAAAGCCCTTATGTAAGGCTGTGTTCCACGTCTTTGGAGATCCAAACCTATGGCTGATAAAAAACCTCAACGATTTACCATTGATGCGGACAAAGAGGGGGCTGAAGTCCCTACTCTAACCAAATTACTCTATAGCAAAAATGTAGTAAAAACGCAGGGTTCCCCTGGCTCAGGGCGGCAAGGAAAGGGTCTGGATGCTGGCGGTGGTCAGCAACAAAACTTGTCCAGTATTATGACGCTAGAGCCCACGCTTACGATGGAGCAACCCCAACCCGGATATGAAGAACCTGTCGCAACCCCGCTTGCGGAAGTCGCTTCTGAGTTCGTGGTCTCCCAACTCGCCTCGAATCGGGCCCAACCCCTGAATATGGGCGCTGCCAAGGGAGGTTCCACAGACCGTCGGGTAATGCCGGCGGCGACCCCGTTTTCCATGCTCGAAGTCGTCCGTCCGACCGCACCGTCAAAATTCCCGACGAACACTCCCGTCGGTGCCGGGATTCGCACAATTTCCGAGAAGGCGAAGATCGAAGCGAGCCTCGTCTTCGTCGACGCGGGTGAGGCTTTCCGCGTTCAGTCGATCGTTACGGCATCGATGGAACGAATTACGCTCTGGAGCGGAATGGAGATCTCTAAGACGGTGTTCACGGACCTTCTCGGTCGCCTCACGAAGTTCGGCTTCGCGGAATTCTCCACGCTCGGCACTGCGGGCGCCGGAAATTTCGATCGCACGACGTTCCGGTCTGCTTTCCAAGTAAAGAACGGCGAATGGC
>JBBQMV010000034.1:0-14002 GCA_038329315.1 Bdellovibrionia bacterium
CAGAAGACTTCCGAATCCGTCCGCCGGATAACCCAGTTTGAAGTACACCTGCGAAAGGTAGTAATGAGCAGCCGGCTTTAGTTCTTCAAGCTCACTCTTTAAAACTTCATTAAGATTCGATTCGGCTTTCGTCCAATCCTCGAGCTGGACTTCGACCAGTCCGAGGTAAAAACGGGACACCTCGACGTTGAATCCGTTCTTCGCCGAGTAGTTCAGATATTGATCAGCTTGCTTCCAGTTTTTTTGGTTATAGCGGATGACGCCGAGTTCGAAGGCATAAGGAGCAATTTCCTTCTTTTCCTTACCCTCTTTCGTCTTCAGCTGAACGAGGTCGCGATAAACGTTCGCGGCATCTTTCTCGTTCTTCATTGCCTTCAGTGTAATCGCCTTCAGCTCGAGAATTTCGACGATGGCCGGAGCTTTCTTCTGAATCTCCGTCAATGTTTTCAGCGCGCCCGCAAAATCGTTCGCGTTGTAGTCGAGAACAGCGAGTGCGTACTCGGGTTCAATTTGGTTTTCCATCTCCGCAGTCGCGCGCGACGCAGGTCCAAGAAGACCCACGAGACCGAGAAAGAAAATCGTCCTGATAAACCCAGCTCGATCCTTCGAGCTTCGAATGGAGATCATGAGTCTTTATGCTAACCTGCGATGCGAGCTTTGCAAATTATCCCGTCTAACCGAATAGACTTTAGACGGCTTGGATTTGCTAGCTTGTATTGCGCAGCGCGTCTGGTAAACTTTTACCTATCTACCCGGTCCATATAATAGGAGCACGTTTGTGAAAAACGACCGATCGATGATTTTTTTCGTATTGGCCCTGACTAGTTCCGCGACTCTCGCGACGACGGTTTGCGCCGCAGCAGAAGAGGAATACATCGCGCGCGCAGTCAGCGTGAGCGGGAAAGTTCTCGCGCGTGGCGAAGGTGGCGGAAGCGTCCAGATGACGTTCCTCAAACCGGGAGACAAACTTTTTAAGGGATCGATCGTGAACACCGGTTCGGACGGGGCCGTGAAGCTCCTCATGACCGATCGGACAATTCTCGACCTCGGACCTTCATCCCTCTTTAAGATGAACGACTACCAGCTCAAGGCCGGAGAAGTCGGCGACCGAAAGGTCGACATGTCACTCGACTACGGAACCGTCCGTGCTTCAGTGAACGAGAAGCTGACGTCGAACAAAGGAAAATTCACGATCCGCACGAAGGCCGCCACCATGGGCGTTCGCGGTACAGAATTCGTCGTCAACGCGCCGGTTCCCGTTAAAGGCACAAGCATGGAACCTCCGAGGATGTCCTTGACCGTGATGCACGGAAAAGTAGAAGTCGCGGATCCTTCCGCGAAAGGCGCCCCGCCAATTCCGGTTACTCCGGGACTTCAGTTCGCGAAATCCGGAGACGGAATGGGCCAAGTCGCCCAACTCGGAACCGCGGAAACCGCGAAAATTAAATCCGACGCCTTCCAAAAAGACATGACCTTCATGCAAGCCGTTTCGTTCGATCCGAGCACGAGCAAGGCGAATAACGAAAAGGCGGGCGCCGAAGCTGCCGCCAACAAAGGCGGCGATAGCAAAGGCGATGCAAAGGGTGATGCAAAGGGTGATGCAAAAGGCGATGGCAAAGGCGATACGAAGGCTGACGCAAAGGCGTCTGCCCCAGCGACCGGCGCCAGCCAAACGATCGCAAGCATCGGTGCGAGCGTCGAGACCCAAGCGGCGTCTGCTCCTGCCCCTGCGATCGGCGATCTGAAACTGCCGGGTACGTTTACCCCGGACATCCCTCAGCAACGCCCGATCGACCAACTCAATGGTCGTCTCGTAAATCTGCGTGTGCGGGTTTGCCCGAATCCAAACGGTTGCTAGGCCGCTCGACTAGTGTACGACGTGAAGATCTAAGACGTCTTCGCGGACGGCCCGAATGACCTCCGCGCTATGCTCGTGGCCACGTGTTTCGAGGGTGAGCGCGACCTCCGTGCGATCAATCGTCGTCGTCGGCTCGCTTCGATCGTGAATCGCCTGGATCACGTTCGCGCCCGATCTTGCGATCGTTGCGGTCAACCGTGCGAGCGAGCCTGGGCGATCGGAAATCAAGACGTTCACGCGGAGACGGCGACCTTTCCGGATTAGTCCGCGGTCAATCACGCGATTCAGTACGTTCACGTCGATATTTCCGCCACCGATCACGATCGCTACTTTTTTTCCCTTTAGGACGGGCTTCAGTTGATCGAGGACCGCTACCGAAACGGCAGCTGCGCCTTCGGAAATGACTTTCGCTTTCTCGACCAAAGTCAGAATCGCGGCGGCGATCATTTCGTCATCGGCGAGCAAAATTTTATCGACGTGCTTCCTTAAAATATCGAACGTCGTCCGGCGGGTGGCACCGACTGCGATCCCGTCGGCGAATGTTTCGACCTTGTCGAGCGTCACTGGACGGCCCTTTTTAAAGGACATTGCCATCGAAGCGGCGCCTTTCGCTTGGGCTCCATATATTTTCATGCGCGGACGAAGTTCGGCGAAGACCGTGGAGATTCCGGACAGAAGCCCACCGCCGCCGATGGAACAAACGACGACGTCGAGATCCGGCATCTGATCCAGGAGTTCGAGCGCGACCGTTCCTTGACCCGCGATTACGTCACAGTCATCGAACGCGTGGACCAGAATTTTTCCGGTCTTCTTCGCCATCTTCTGGGCGATCGCCGAGCATTCGTCGTAACTATCACCAGCCAGAATCACTTCGGCTCCGAGGTTCTCGGTATTTTGGATTTTTACGAGCGGCGCGCCCTTCGGCATGACGATCGTCGCCTTCACACCGAGTTTCTTCGCGCCCCAGGCGACGCCTTGAGCATGGTTGCCGGCGCTCGCCGCGATGACACCCTTCTTTTTCTCTTTAGGGGTCAGCTGCGCGATCCTATTCGTCGCACCACGGATTTTAAAGGAACCGATCGGCTGCATGTTTTCTAGCTTCAGGTAAATCTCACATCCGTACGCGGCGCTCAGCCACGGATTATAGAGAAGCGGGCTCGGCGGAAGCAGGGGCCGAAGGGTCTTTGCAGCGTCTCGAATTTTTTGAAGCGTTACCGCGTTCGATCCCTTTTTATTTTTCACGTTAAATACGTCCCGTCATCGGGATTAAAGCACCCGTGATCGATTTGGATTTCGAAAGCGTAAGATCGTAGAGAAGTTCCGCAATGTCTTCGGGAGAAACCCATTTCGATGGATCGGCATGCGGCATATCCTTACGGTTCGCCGGAGTGTCGATTACCGATGGCATTACGGCATTCACGCAAATGCCGTCATTCTTTAGTTCCGCAGCGAGACAAGTCACCATCGCGTTCACGGCGGCCTTCGATGCAGCGTAAGCACTCATGCCGGGCGCGGCGTTTTGCGTGGCGAGCGCGCTGATGAAAAGAAGAGTACCTTTTTTCCGTTTCTTAAATCCAGGTACGGCAGCGCTGGCGACATAGAAAGACGCTTCGTAATTTAGAGCCATGAGAAAACGAAAGTCCTCGGGAGTGATCGCGTCGATCATCCCGTACCGAAAACCACCCGCGCAATGGACGACGGCATCGAGATCGTCCAGGCGCCCGAAAAGATCGAAAACGGATTTTCGCTGAGTCAGATCGGCACTCATCCACTCGACGCCGGCGACGGCTGGCGGCTTTTGGTCTGGGGAGTGAACGGCGATGACAGAATCACCGCTCGCGGTGAACTTTTCGAGTACGGCTTGTCCGAGCGCACCGGTCGCTCCGGTGATTAAAATTCGACGAGAAGACTTGGGTTCAGATGGGGTCATACGGGTATTCCGGAGGTTCCTTCGTCCGCGCGTCAACATACTGGCGTCGTCGACTTGATTTTATGGCGACCCCGGCAGGGTTCGAACCTGCAACCCCTAGCTTAGAAGGCTAGTGCTCTATCCAGTTGAGCTACGGGATCACGCGTAATGGTTTTAAAACACGAAGCTTTCGAGCTTTCAAGAGAAGGACTAGAATGGAAAGGGATGCCTCTGTTCGACTATGTCTGCCGCGGCTGCGGCCATCGATTTGAGCAAATTGCCCGCGCGAAAGACGATTCTGAAGGTGGAATTTGTCCGAAATGCGCTCGTCCGGGGGCCGAGGTCCAGATCTCCCGTTTCCGCGTCGGAGGACGCGGCGATCTCCGTGAAAGCAGCGATTTTCACGGGTGCCATCCGGCGGTAGACGATCATTCCGGCGGGCATACCCATGGCCCGGGCTGTAACCACGGCGGAGGCGATGAGGAATCATGACCCCACCGTCCCCAGCTCCTTTTTTACTCGTCACCGATTTCGACGATACCCTGAAAATTTCTCACACGACGAATCGCCTGCGAACCGTATTTCGCGGTCTATTCATGAAGCAGGCCTACGCCGGAATGTCTGAGCTCTTCCAAGAATGGACCGCCGGAAATCCGTTCGTCATTCTGAGCTCTTCGCCGAATATGATCTCGGGAAAAATCGGTCGCTTCCTTGATCGTCACGGATTTCCGAAGCGCGAGGTCTGGCTCCGCGACTGGCTCAAGCAAAAAGATATTCGGCGTTACAAAATAGAATCGCTTCGGAGACTAGAAGCGCGCCCAGAAGGGGCCTTCATTTTCATCGGTGATGATGCCGAATATGATCCG
This sequence comes from Bdellovibrionia bacterium, assembly GCA_038329315.1. Lineage (GTDB taxonomy): Bacteria > Bdellovibrionota > UBA1018 > UBA1018 > UBA1018 > JACMQW01. The sequence goes on from JBBQMV010000034.1 coordinate 4,634, forward strand.
GAAGTATTTGCAGCTTTTCGCGACCGTAATCCCGGTCGGACGCTTGCGATCTATATTCGCCGAATTCGCGGACGGCCTCTGCCAGAGGGAGTAATAGCGTTTCATTCCGCTATGGAGATCGCGCTTGCCGAACTTGAAGCAGGTCGTTTGAAGATTCCCCAGGTTTCGCGAATCGGAAAGGCGATCGTCGATCACAGTGACTCGGACCATATTATCCCTTATTTTGCTTCGATTCCGATCGATATCTCGATACACGAAAAATTTCCGACCCTTGAACAAATCATCGATCGAATGAATCTTCGCTACGCCAAAATTCGAAAAGAACGGAAGCCGAGGTGAAAAAGTTCCTGAACGCGAATCCGACGACTACTTTCTCTTCGGGACTATTCTCCGGATTGTACACTAGCACACGAGTTGCTACGTTAGGTGCGAGGACGCACCGATGAATACTCGTATAGAAAAAGATACTTTTGGCGAAATCGCGGTTCCGAGTGATCACCTTTGGGGCGCTCAGACGCAGCGCTCGCTCCACTTCTTCGCGATCTCGGATGAGAAGATGCCGAAGGAAGTCATTCGGTCGCTAGCGATTCTGAAGAAAGCCGCCGCAAGCGTAAATGCGGAACTCGGTCTCCTCGATAAGGCGAAAGCCGAAGCGATTCGCTCAGCCGCCGACGAGGTCCTCGCCGGCAAGCACGACTCCGAGTTCCCGCTTTCTGTTTGGCAAACGGGCAGCGGAACCCAATCGAACATGAACGTAAACGAAGTCCTCGCAAATCGAGCGAGCGAAATCCTCGGTGGTGAACGCGGAGAGAAGAGAAAGGTTCATCCGAACGACGACGTAAATCGATCACAAAGTTCGAACGACGCCGTTCCGACTGCCATGTCGATCGCCGCCGCACGTACGATGGATGAAGTCGTCCTCCCTTCGATAAAGATCCTCCGCGATGCGCTCGACACGAAAGCGAAGGCCTTCGCGAAAATCGTGAAGATCGGCCGCACTCACCTGATGGACGCCACTCCGATCACGCTTGGCCAAGAGTTTTCGGGGTACGTCGCCCAACTCGATTACGCGATGGAAGGTCTCCGTCGGACGCTCCCCCACCTCCGCGAACTCGCCCTCGGCGGAACCGCGGTCGGTACCGGTTTGAACGCACCGAAGGGTTTTGCCGAAAAGTCGGCGGCCGAGATCGCGAAGGAGACCGGAATCCCCTTTGTCACCGCCCCGAACAAGTTCGAAGCGATGGCCGCGCACGACGCACTCGTCGCCGCTCATGGCGCACTTCGGGGACTCGCAGTTTCACTCTATAAAATCTCGACTGACATTCGGTTACTTGCTTCGGGACCGCGTTCAGGACTCGCGGAACTCCGACTTCCAGAAAATGAGCCCGGATCTTCGATTATGCCGGGAAAAGTAAACCCCACCCAATGCGAGGCCATGTCGATGGTCTGCGCTCGAGTGATCGGGAACGACGTAACGATGTCATTCGCTGGCGCCTCCGGAAATTTCGAATTAAACGTTTTCAAACCAGTATTGATCTACACTTTTCTCCAATCTTGCTCGCTCCTTGAATCCTCGTGCCGCTCGTTCGCGAAGTATTGCGTGGAGGGCATGGAAGCCGACGAAAAACGGATTCAGGAACTTCTGAATCGCTCGTTAATGCTCGTCACTGCACTCACACCGAAACTCGGTTATGACTTATCGGCCGCGATCGCCAAAAAGGCCCATCACGAAGGACTCACTCTTCGCGAAGCCGCGATCGCTTTAAAAGCGCTGAGCGGAGAAGAGTTCGACCTGCTCGTTCGACCTGAAAAGATGATTTAAAAAAACCAGACCGATAAACGGCTCGCTTAGAGCGCCGTAAGTTTTTTTTAATTCATAAAATGTGACGTTAAAATGACGGATCACCGGAGAAAACCTGGAAAAACGGGAAGGTTTTCTCCGGCGCGGCTTTTGCTTTTATTAGGGGTAGGACAAGGAGAAGTCTGATGTTGGTACAAGGAAGCCCCACTCAAGCCGTGAAAATGAAAATCCCTCTTTCGGATAGGGCATTCAAAATGGCTCGTTTCGAAACGAGAACAGCCGGCCCCATCTTCGAGAGAACGTCGGGGACCCAAACGGTTTCGATGAAGCCCCCAAGGAAAACGCGTTGGAACCTTTCGAGTATACTCGTCGGACAGTGTCCAGAATTCTTGGCTTCATTCGCTCGGAACGGCTAATTTAGGGGGGCCAGGCCCTGTCTAACTTTTAGTCACTTTTACCCCAACTATTCATTTTCTAAGTCTCTTCTCACATTGAGAAGAGCCCAGGTGGCATCTCGATTGCTCTACTAGAGCGTGAGAGAGGTCCTTTTTCCAATGTCGCGTGCGCCTATTCCCACCTATCAATGGACGACCGTAGCGCTTGACGACTACCGTTTCCTCGAGTCGTTTCGGACCCTTTTCGGTGCGGACGCGGTGGTGGAATTGTTTCACGATCCCTTGCGGGAATTTAGTCGGATCTCGGCTGACGGAATCGTCGGAGTCCGCGGAAAAATAGGCGGACGCACCGTTTCCGCGGTTCTGACCGACTTCCGCGTCGGCGGCGGAAGCTTCGGACGCGAAAACATGGTTCTTCTGCACGCCTTCATGCAAGAAATCTCACTTCATGACGGCTCCCTCGTATTTATTCTGAATACCCTCGGCGTCCGCTTCACTGATGGGCGATCACTTTTTTCGAACGTTTTCCAAATTTTCCCTGACCTTCAAGAGTATCGGAAAAATCACCTCTTCGTTGCGGTTGCCTTAGGAAAATGTCTCGGCCTCGGTGCGCTCTTCTTCGGCCAAGCCCACTACCGGATCGCCGCGGGAGACAGTTCACTCATTAATCTCACCGGCCCAGAAGTCGTTTCCCTCTTCTTCGGCGACCAAGGGCCAAGTTTCGAGTCCTTCGCTTCAGCTGGCCATCAGAAGTCAGTAAACTCCCTGATCCACGAGGTTCAGCCGGACTCCGAGAAGGCGATCCTTCGCGCGCGCCAACTCGTCGCGTATCCGTTCGAGACCGATAAAAATTCCTCTCAGAAATTTCTCGAAAACGACCCGAACGTACCGAAGTATATGAAATCGGAAAATGCGCTCGTGAAGATTCTCGACCAGGTAGGCGACCATGCCCTAGAAATCTTCCCCCAACTCAGCTCGATCTCGCGGACCTTCCTTGTTCGCCGGGGTGACGACGTAATCGGCGTGATTGCAAACCCTCCCCTCCATCCGAATAACCTTGTTACGACTGCTGCAATCGACCGGACCCAAGCGGCGATGGACCTCTTCCGTGCGCTCCAGATTCCGATTCTCTCCGCCATCGATTCCCCGGGTGGCGACCCGCGTGCGTCCGAAAGTGACTCCGACATGGTCATCAAGATGGTGAATCTCGTTCACACGATGATCGAGTACCCATTCGGAAAAATGGGCCTCATCTCCGGCCGCTGCTATGGTGGATCGTGCATGTTTGCATTCCCGAAGATCTACGGTTCACTTCGCGTAGTCGCCCTCAAGGGTTCGAGTATGGGAGTCATGAGCTCCCAAATCATTTCGAAGATTCTTTCCGGCAATCCACGCATGCACGCTAGCTGGGTTGAAAATACGAAGAATGAAAATGCCGATCTTTCCGACATGGTAGAGAACGACGATATCGACGCCATCGTTACGGTCGAAGGTCTTTCCGCTGAAATCGAGATATTTCTCGATCGCGTTCGAGACACCGAAGTTCCGGAAACACTCAACTCGGGCGACTACGTACGCGCGAAGCTGCTCCCTGGCGCTCGGGTTCGTAATCGCGGAATTTTCGCGTCAGCAACGCTCCAACACAGCACACGCCGCAAGCCCGCCACCGCCAGCTGAAGCGAGCAAAATTCGGTCACCCTTCTTAAGTTCAGGTCTCGACCGGAGTGCATCCAAAGCAATTCCGACGCTCGCCCCTGAGGTATTTCCGGTCCTACTCACGGTCTCGATGGTTCGCCCAGTAGGGCCGAGGAAACGTTTCTCGATCTCATTAATCAGAAGCAAATTCGCTTGGTGAGGGACGATCCAGGCTAGATCCTCTTCCCGAATTCCGAGTTCCGTCAAAAGCTGTCGAGGGAGCTCGGTCATCGCATGAACGGCCTTCAAGAAAATCGAAGCCCCATCATGCATTTTTAAAAAGGCTTCCTCAGGGTCGGTTTCACTCGTAAAGGGTCGTTTCGAGCCGCCAGCCGGAATCGAAATGAGATCGAATACGCTTCCATCGGAAGCGAGCTTCGTTCCGAGCAGCTTGAAGTCAGCCCCCTTCGGGTCGGTATCGATGCCGACCGCGGCCGAACCATCCCCGAAGAGGACGGCCGTCGCGAAGTCTTTCGGAGAAAGGTACTTAGAGCGAATTTCAGAACAGATTAACAGCTGGGTTTCGCCCGTCGAAAAGGCGAGTGATCCGCCGACATGAAGACCTGTAACGAAACCCGCACACGCCGCTCCGACGTCGAAAGCTCCGCAGTCTGTCAAACCGAGCTTTTCCTGGAGAAGCGGACTCGTCGGCGGAGAAATGAAATCGCCGCTCACCGTTCCGAGAATGACTTGGCGAATCTTCGACCGAAGCTCCGGCCGAGCCACCAGTAATTTTTCCGCCGCCGCGAGCGCGAGATCCGAACATGATTCATTCTCGACCCATTGGCGAGATTTGATCCCGGTTCGCTTCTCGATCCAAGAACTCCGAATCTTCGCACCCATCCACTTAATGATGGCTTCATTATCGACCGTCTTCGCAGGAAGGTGCGAAAACGGACCCTTTAGGTAAATCGGCTCTCGCGGTCGAAACGTACTCATTTTAAGAGACCCACCAGCGACTCGATCGTAGCGATTACATCACCGAGCGTTCCCAGAGCTTTAAGTTTTTCAATCGGCATTCTAACGGAAAACCGCCGCTCGAGTTCGACGACCCAGAGTGCCTTCATTAGACTATCCACACCGAGATTCGGCAAAAGTTCACCTTCCGGAAGATAGTCGGTGTCGCATCCCGTAGTCGCGAGGCAATCGATCACTTTCGTTTTGATTTCGTCTCTCGTCATCGAGGTGCCTTTAACTTTTCTCGGAGTTTAGTGCGATCGAACTTTCCGTTCGAATTCCGGGGAAGCTCGTCCATGCGAATGATCTTACCCGGAACCTTGGCGGCCGAAAGTGTTTTCCGAAGGACTTCGAAGAGCACCGAATCCGCGGGTGCGGCCGGAGAGACGGCGCCTAAGAAAAGGACGAAGCGGGTGCCATAAAGAGGGTCTTCGACAGGTAAAGCACAGACCTGAGAAGCCCAGCCCGCATTTTCGGCTACGCGCTCGAGTTCGAGAGGACTCACCCTCTCGCCGCCGATCTTTACGAGGTCGTCCATCCGGCCGAGAATCGTCACGAGTCCCGTTTCGTCCATCGAAGCGCGGTCTCCGGTGTGCAACCACCCATCACGCACTCGCAAAGCGGTTCCCATCGAATCTCCGAGATATCCACTCATAATTTGTGGACCGGTAACGATGAGTTCATCCTCACGACCCATTTTCGCGACGATACCTTCGACGGGATAGCCCGTCACGTCGTCGAAAAATTTCGGATCGTCACTCGCCATTGAGAGAATTCGTGGCGAGGCTTCGGTTTGTCCATAGTTATTGAAGAGAATCGCTTTCGGAAAAAGAGCCTGCAATTTCCTTTTCAATTCGGGTTCGAGCCGAGCCCCGGCCGAGACGACATGGGTGACGTTTTCGAACGGACCGACCGACCCGAACATTCGTATGAGCGTTCCGAGGTGGGAGGGTACTCCGCTTACGACGCCGCCGATCGACCCCGAATCGAAGGCTGGTTTGATTGCGAGGAAATCCGAATAGAGGGTGGTCGTCATCCCGATCTGAATTGCCGGAAGGAGCTGCCCGAGGAGCCCGAAAGAATAAGAGAGGGGCAAAAAGAGATGTTGGGAATCCGTTTCACGAAATCGAAGAGACTGAATGACCGCTTGCGAATTCGCCTTGATCCCTTCGGCGGTGAGTTGGACGGCTTTCGGAATTCCTCCCGTGCCCGAAGTGAAAAGAACGATCGCCGTTTTCGGGTCCGGACAGGAACCCGTAATGAGTTTCTCTCTAGCTACCCGCTCTTCCGCGGACCATTCCGAAGAAAAGATCGCGATCGGTTGGCCCGCTTCGAGCGACGCCAAAAAACGAACAGCGAAATCGATGCTCTTCTCAGCCATAAGCGGGAGTAGCCGCGTCCGATCTGCTTTCAAACCGGCGACGGCGTCTGCGACGCGTGCATGCAGTTCGTCGAACCCGACGGACTCCTCGGCCAGAATGATCGCAGGCTTTTTCTTGGCGATGAAGTCGGGCATCATTAAAGTTAATCATGCAGATCTTAGAACCAAAACTTAAATTGAGGCTTCTCGGCCAAGGCATCGGTCTTCCACCCACTGAATCGGTCGATAATTTCACTCTCCTCAAGATGCATCCTGACACCGCCGGAAAGCCGGACGCTTTCCTGAAGGCAATGGCTCAGAAGATCGAAAATGCCTACGGCCAAGGTCGACGGCGTATGATCCGTCCACCTGGCGCGACTCCACCGGCGGATGAACTCGCGAGCGAGGATCTCGCGGTATTGGCATCGAAAGAAGCCCTTCAGGGAAAGACGCCATCGGTCTTCGTACTCGGTTCGACGACGAGTCGCCGCTATACCGGCTCTCAAGCGGGGGCGACGACGGCCAAACTTGGACTTTCGATTCCCTCTTTTGAAACCCGTGCGGGATGTTCGACTTCTCAAGCGGCTTTGCTTTACGGATACGGCCTTTTGCGCCTTGGCTATCCTGACGTACTCGTCGCCTGTGCCGAAACGCTTTCAAAGGTAATTCATCCTGAGATCAAAGAAACCTGGTTTGGTTTCGCCGATGGCGCCGGCGCGCTTTGGCTTGCCAGCGATGATAAAAATCCGACTTTTGAAGTCGAACGAGTGTGTTTCAATACCGAGGGTGAATTCGCCGATATGTACACGGTTCCCGGTCGGCTTCCCCCGGAAAAGTCCGAAGTGGAGGCCCACCGCTACTCTATGTCCGGTGATTCGCAGGAAATGAAGGAACTCTCCCTTAATCGTTACGTGTGTACGATCGAAGCGATTCTTCCGACCGCGGCCGATCGCGCAGATATCCAGTGGATCGTTCCGCACCAAGTGAATCGCGGACTCTTGAAAGAAGTTTTTACGAAAACCGGGCTCGACTCCGTACCGGTCGTTTGGGATTCTCTCGATAACGGAAATATCGGGGGATCTTCGGTCCTTTTCTCACTCGCAAAAGCCTTCGCTGAAAAGAAGTTTAAAAAGGGCGACCGAATCCTGATCGTCAGCGTCGGTGGTGGCCTTTCCTACGGCGCCCAGATCTGGAAAATGCTCGGATGAACGGTCCAATTCCGCTGCTCATTCTCTTCGACATCATTGGCATGCTAACTTAGGGAGACCGAGGATACTCATGTTGCGCTTCCTTCTCGAAAAACTGACCGCGGGCGACTTTCGCCGATTCGAAAAGGCGTGCGTCGAGCCGGAGGAATTCCAAAATCGGCTTTGGACTAAAACCCACGAACTTCTCGCGAATGCACCCTACTGGAGAGCTCTCTATCCAGGCGGAGTACCCGAGCGCCTCGAGGACTTTCCCATTTCGGAATATTCGACGTATCGACCAACGCTCGATGCCGATTTCGAAAAATCGACTTCGAGTCTAAGTGGCGAAAAAATTCTCTTTTGGAGCGAAAGCAGCGGGACGACTGGAAAGCGAAAGCTCTTTCCGATTACCCAGACGTATCAAAAACAGTTTCAAGCCACCAACGGGCCGCTCATCTATTCTCTTTTGAAACGTTTTCCAAAATTTTTTCGGAAGAAGGCCATCTACTTCGCGAGTGCCCTTCCCCAAGAAAAGAGCCCCGCCGGCGTCGAAGTCGGATTTATAAGTGGTCACAACTACCGACACCTCCCGAGGATCATTCAGCGGGCTTATGGCTTTCCGATCGAAATCTTCGCGAAGCCAGCACTTTTCGAAGTCTGGGCTCCCTTTTACGCAGTGGCCGCTGATCTTTCCGCGATGATCGCGATTACTCCCGGACGTGTCCGCCTACTCGCCGAAAACATCGCCGCCCGTAAAGGACAGATCCTCAAAACGCTTGAAGAAGGAAAGTTACCCGACGGACTCCCGTTTCCGAAGATCAGCTCCGCACGGATGATGATCATTCGGAAAGCTCTTGCCGCCCCGGATCTGAATTTCGGTGACCTTTGGCCGAATCTCGAAATGATCGGATGCTGGATGTCCTCGGTTTGTGCACTTCAGGTCGCCGCACTCGGTCCGTATCTTGGAAAGCAGACAAAAATCATCGATGTGACCTACTCCGCGACCGAGGGGTGGGTGAACGTACCTCTATCGAGCGACGACAGCGGTGGACCGTTTCACCCAGGTGCGATTATTGCCGAATTTTCCGAAATCGGATCCGAACCCGATCCAAAGAAGCTCTTAAAACCGTGGCAACTTCGTCCGGGCCATCGTTACGAAATCTTCATCACGAATACGATGGGACTCGTCCGCTACCGTCTTCACGACGTCCTCCTTTGTAAGGGTTTTTATCGACACTCCCCGGTCGTAGAATTTTCCGGTAAGGCTGGTCAAGAACTTCCTCTCGGGATGATTCGAGTAAGCGGAGAACAGTTCGTAGCCGCTGCGGAAAAACTTCCAGTGCTCACGAAAAGCGACTTTATTTTCGGTCCGGTGCCCGAAGGGAATCGGATTGCGGTTTACGTCTCGGAAAAGCACGTCGGTGATCAGGCTGCGATCGAGACGGAAATCGAGATGCTCCATCAGAGCTTGGCCGACTCGAACCCGTACTATCGTCGCGATACGACGAATGGCTTGCTCGCGCTACCCATCCTAAAATGGTTACCCGTGAATCATCCGATTTGGCAGATTCGAAACGGGATCGCCCACCTCCAAGCCAAGCCCCAAATCTTGACCCAAACGGTACCCGCTATGTCCACTTCTGGGTCAAGTTTGAAACCTTAACGTTCATATCTGAGATGTCGACGTTCAAATCGAGTGGCCCATACTTCCAGCGATTAAATAATGTGTATGCGCCTCCTATTGCGAGCTCGTTATTTAACGGCTTAGGAACTCCAATCTTTTCAAGGATCGGGGCGTACTTAATATAGAGGACCAGAAATCTTTTATTTTCAAATTCCCGTCGACCCGAAAAAAATACCTGGGGTCCAAACAATCTTTCGATTCCATACTGTGTGCCCGCATTCGCCATTCCCCAGTAATACCAACCAAGCGAAACGGTGGGGTCAAATCCCATGATCTGATTTTCAAGCACA
>JBBQMV010000035.1:0-13630 GCA_038329315.1 Bdellovibrionia bacterium
CAATCAGCAGCGGGAGATAGCCTCCGTCCGGAATCTTCAGCAGGTTCGCGTACAGGAACGCGAAATCGAGAGCTGCCATCAACGTTACCAGAGGAATGACCTTCCAAAGTTCCCATTTCCAACGGTAGTGGGCGACGAAGAAAAAGACGAGCGAAGTCATGAGCATCGTGCCCGTCACGGCGAGACCATACGCAGCCGCAAGTTTCGAGGACTTCTGGAACGCGAGAACGACCGCGATGCACGCGAGCGCGAGGAACCAGTTCATGAAAGGGATATAGACCCGGCCCTCGAGGTCTTCGGACGTATGAACGATTTTCAACCGCGGAAAAATACCGATTCGAATCGCTTGCTGAGTCAGCGAAAACGCGCCGGTGATCAAAGCTTGGGACGCGATGATCGTGGCGAAGGTCGCGAGTCCGACGAGGGCGTAAAAAAGAAGTCCGCGGCTATCGATCATGGAGAAGAACGGAAGGGTCGACATTTCCGGGTGTTGGAGGATAAGTGCGGCTTGGCCGAGGTAATTTAAAATGAGCGCCGGGAGAACGATCCAGTGCCAGGCGATTCGGATGGGAGTCCGACCGAAGTGACCCATGTCGGCGTAAAGTGCTTCGCCGCCGGTGACGGCGAGGACGACGGATCCGAGGACTTTAATTCCAGAGAAACCTTCGTGCTCGAAAAAGTGGGTGGCATAGCGCGGGTTGAACGCCCGAAGGACGGTCGGCATCATCGCGATTTGGCGGACGCCGAGGTAGGCCGCGACGACGAACCATACGAGGACGATCACGCCGAAGTACTTCCCGATCCGCCCGGTGCCCCCGCGCTGAATGGCGAAGAGCAGGAAGAGGATGAGGATGGTGCCCGGCATGATAAACTTTTCGTAAGCCGGGTTCGCGAGTTGGAGACCTTCCATGGCGGAAAGCACGGAGATCGCCGGCGTAATGATGCCGTCGCCGAAGAGGAGCGCGGCGCCGGCGACGCCGAGGATCGAGGCGAGCGCGAGGGTGCCAGCGGCGTTATACCGAAGCGGCGTCGGGACGAGCGAGAGGAGCGAAAGAATTCCGCCTTCGCCCTTGTTCTCGGCGACCATCATGATCCACACGTATTTTACGGTCACGATGAGGATGAGCGACCAGATGATCAGCGAAGCGATTCCCATGACGTTGTCGTAGTCGACGCCGACGGGATGCCCGCCGTGGAAGCATTCTTGAAAGGTATAGAGAATCGATGTTCCGATGTCGCCGAACACGACGCCGAGGGCGGCGACTGAGAGTGCGAGGTTGGCTTTCAGACTTTTAGGTTCGTTATGCGGCATCGCGATCCTTAGGGCAGGTGGAGGAGTTCATCCGCGCTTCGTACCAGAAGCGGCGGGCTGTTTTTCTTTTCCGCGCCAAGAACGCTCGCGGTTTCCATCGCGTAATGATGGCCCGGCAGTACGACGAGATCGTCGGGCAGGCCTTTCAAGCGCTGGAGGGTCTCAAACATGTCGTCGTTATTACTGTCCGGAAAATCCGTGCGGCCACAGTCGCGGATGAAGAGGGTGTCGCCGGTGAGTAAAAATCCCTGGCCGGTTTTCGGGGTGCTGAGCCGATAGCAAACTTCACCGGGGCTGTGACCGGGCGAATGGATCGCTTCGACCGCGAGATCGCCGACTCTAAGCGTATCGCCATCGTTTACGAATCGGAGGTTCGCCGCGGGTATGTTTTTCAAGCGATGCGCATCGGCGGCGTGAACGTAAACCGGGAGGTCGGGACGTTTCGCGACGAGTTCCGGCACCCCGGCGACATGGTCGTGGTGGCTATGGGTGAGGAGGATCGCCGAGAGGCGATAGCCATTCGCTTCGAGATCGGCGATGGGTTGGAGATCTTTTTGGGGATCGACGATCGCGGCGTTTTTCGTGGAAGGATCGAGGATTAAATAAATAAAATTACGCATTGAACCCAGTTCATACTGAGCAATGATTTCACCCGGAATGAATCCGGTGGCTTTACCGGAATTCAAATGTGCTGGAAGAGCGCGTTCCATTTCTTGACCAGTATGCCCCAGAATCCGTAAACGCTAGCGAGATTCGATATCGCGGCGCGCGAATAATGCATCGCGACATCACTCCCTAGAGCAAGTCGTTTGCCTACTCGCCGATAGCGGATTCACGCCTCGTCGGATAGAGCTAGTCGTATATGTCATCTATGGATCAGTCCGGATTTGGCTCGGGGTTTGGTTGGTCGCAGGGTCGGGTCGCCGCGCAGCCGCATGTGAATGTACCCGACGGTCTCTATGAAGAAGAGCATGGCCGTAACGGGTTTTTCGGCCGTACAAGCCACCTCTACCATCGCCACCCACCGACTGGCTGGACGCGGATCGACGGCGATCTCAAGCCTCGCGCCTATGATGCGACGAAGGTCGATCCGTTTTCCATGCCCGACGAACAGCTCGGTCGTCCGGTCGACCTACTGGAAAATTCAGACGTAAAAATCGGGCTCGCGAAGTTCGCGACGGAAATGACGGTTTACGTTCGGAACGGCGACGGCGACGAAGTTCGCTTCGTTCACCAAGGAAGCGGCGTTCTCGAGACTGATTACGGCGACATGGATTACAAAGCGGGTGATTACCTCGTCATTCCTCGGGGGGTGACTTATCGTTTCGTCGCAAGCACGCCGAACGTTCAAGTCGTGGTCGAATCGGTTGGCGAAATCGAACTTCCGAATCGCGGAATGCTCGGTCGTCACGCCCAGTTCGATCCGATGATCATGCGCACGCCGAAGCTCGCCACCGAAGAAAAGAAAACCGGCGCGAATTCGAAAGGTGAGTGGTGCCTTCAGATTAAACGCGAAGGTGGCTGGACGAACGTTTATTATCCGTTTAACCCGATCAACGCCGCCGGATGGAAGGGCGATCTCACTCCGTGGGCGATTCACGTCGACGAGATTCGTCCGATCGTTTCGCCGCGCTACCACCTTCCGCCGTCGGTCCACACGACCTTCCTCGGCCGGAACTTCGTGATTTGCTCATTTCTTCCGCGCCCGCTCGAAAGCGAAGAAGGCGCGATGAAGGTCCCGTTTTACCACCGGAACATCGACTTCGACGAAGTCATCTTCTATCACGCCGGGAACTTTTTCTCGCGGGAAGGGATTTCCGCCGGCTCGATCACCTGGCACCCCCAAGGAATCCATCACGGTCCTCACCCGAACGCGGCCACGAACGCGGCCGATAAGGACTTCACGCACGAGATCGCGGTGATGGTCGATACTCGGTACCCGCTTCGCGCAACGAGCGCCGCAGAGAATATCGAGTTCCGCGAATACCATATGAGCTGGCGTGCCGACCAAAAACGCTAAGGGCCAGGCCCGTTCTAAGAAGAAGCTAAAGGTCGTCCAGGTTACGCCCTCCGTGCCGAGACGGGGATTCGGCGCCCTCGGTAGAAGGCGAATCGAATTTTCCGTTTTAGTCGGCGTGGTCCTTTGGTTCTCGATCATGCTCGCCGCCCGTACGATCACGCGTGGCGACGACTTCCTGGTTTTCTACCGGGTCGCCCAACGTTTCTGGGACGGAGTTCGTCCGTACGACCAGGTCACTTACGGGAACATGGTCTTCAAGTATCCACCGTGGATCCTCCCGTTCTTCCTGCCGTTCGGCGTCGTCGATCTGACAACCGCGAAAACGCTCTGGGGTCTGATCGAAGTCGGCTCGTTCGTCGCGATCGTCGTTCGGCTTCATCGTGGATTCGGAAATTTTCCGGGAGTGCGCCCATGGGTACAGTCGGCTTTCCTGCTCACGTTCTTTGGCCTCTTCGGGAGTCACGGCATGACCGGCCAAATCACCCTCCTCGTGCTCGCGCTCGCGGTCTGGTCGGATCCGGTGCGTTCTTCGTTTCTTCGTTTCTTTTTCCTCTCGGTCGCGATGAGCGCGAAGCTCACCTCGTTTTTCCCGATGGCGTATTCAGTACGCCGCCGGAATTTCGCCCCGACCGCGCTCGGCGTCGCGGCGATCTGTATGCTGCTCTCGCTGCCGATTTACTTTAAATCTTATGACCGCCGATTCGGATTGATGCGCGAAGAGTGGGTCTCCGCGATGTTTTCCGGTACCCAAGACGTGAACTCGGTGCGGATCGGCTTCACGACTCGTGAAGTGCAGGGGATGCCGTCGTTCCTCCTTCGCAAGGGCGGGCTCGATGAGAAGCAACCTGTGCACGTTCTCTTCGCGACTTTGCTCTCGGTCGTGTTGATCGGCGGCGTCTGGATTTGGATTTCTCGTCGTCTTCCGAAGTCTGCGCAGTGGCTCGGCTGGATTGCGCTCATGCCCGCGGTCCAACCCCTCGCGTGGTTCCACGTTTTCCTTTTCGCGTATCCACTTTTCGTCGTAGGCGCCGAACTCGCGCTTCGCGAAAATCGGCGAGACACTCGGAAGTGGTTGTTCGCGGGGTTCTGCGTTTGTGCGCTCATGATCGGCGCCGTGACGTCGAAGACGATGGGTGCACTCGGATCCGAACTCGAACTCGCGTCGGTTAAACTCTGGGGACTGCTCGGCGCGGTCGGACTCTTCGTGACGCTCTTTTCTAAACCTTCGAAGGAAAAAAAGGTGGAAGTGATATGAAAAGTATCCAAATGGTCTTCGGTTTAATGCTCGGGCTGTACGCGACGAATGGGTTTGCGAACATCGATTGCAGTACGGCGAATGGTTCAGCGACCTATCTCGAGAGTCACTATAGTGGTGGGCCGCCACCGCCGCCCGGTTTCGAAGTAGGACGCATCGAGTGGAAACTCGCCGGCAACATCCTTCTTCGATCGCTGACGTGTACTCCGGGTCGTGATTTACCACGCGAGCTTAGCAGCTGCGGTGGCGATAGTGAGATTCACGACGACGACCTAACAGCACGTTTTATTCCGGGTGCCGAAAAAACGATTTACGAGTCTCCGGCAAACGAAGCGTGGCACTACGTGCGAAAATACTTGTCCCTAGTCGAATTCGTTCGCCCGTCGGGGAAACCGCTTCCGACCGGCCTACCTCAATTCGAAGATTTCGTGCTTTGCACGGATTCGACTATTTTTGCGCCGTGAGAGTTTCGAACTCAAGAAACTTGATCGCCGTCGTGGGATTCCTTGATGATGATCGCGTCGGCTCCGACCCGGCAAGCTTCCTTCTTCATGTTCGGAAGCATTTGGGCGAACGTGACGTCTGCCTCGTATTCGCCGCTTCGAGCCGTACTCATAAATTCCTCTAATTCGACCATTCAAGCATCCGTTCGAGCGGGGCCAGGGCCTTTGCGCGCAAGGATTCATCCATGACGAGTTCGGGCGTCTCGTCGCGCAAGCAAAGATAAACTTTTTCAAGGGTGTTCAGTTTCATAAACGGACACTCGTTACAGGCGCAGTTTTGGTTCGGTGGCGCTGGAATCAGCATCTTTGTCGGAGCGCGCTTACGCATCTCGTGCAGAATGCCCTCTTCGGTAGCGACGATGAATTTTTTTCCGGCGCTTTCTACGACGTAGCGAAGGAGCGCGCTCGTCGCGCCGATGAAGTCGGCTTTTTCGAGAAGCGAGGGTTCGCACTCCGGGTGCGCGATGAGTTCGGCGTCTGGGTGTTCCACGCGAATCGCGGCGATTTTTCGTTCGGAAAAAGTCTCGTGGACGATGCAGGTGCCCTGCCAGAGGAGCATCTCGCGACCGGTTTGCTTCGCGACGTAGGCTCCGAGGTTTCGGTCAGGCGCGAAGATGATCTTTCGATCTTTCGGAATCTTGTTCACGATCTTCACCGCGTTCGAGCTCGTGACGATGACGTCGGACTGGGCTTTGATCGCGGCCGAACAATTAATATAGGAGACGACGAAGTGATCGGGATGGAGCGCGCGGTACCGTGCGAACGCCTCCGGAGGACAGGAGTCCGAGAGGGAGCATCCGGCCCGCAGGTCCGGCATGAGCACCTTCCGCCCTGGATTGAGAATCTTCGCGCCCTCGGCCATGAAGTGAACGCCGGCGAAAACGATGATGTCGGCCGATGAATCCTTCGCGCGACGAGCGAGTTCGAGGGAGTCCCCGATGAAATCCGCGACGTCCTGGATTTCTTCCTCTTGGTAATAGTGGGCGAGAAGAACCGCGTTCTTCTCTTTCTTGAAGCGGGTGATTTCGGCGACGAGATCGAGGCCAGCCGGGATCGGTGAATTTGACGCAGTGCCGTTAGGCATGATTCCCTAGTCATATCCCTGATTTTCGGGGCATTCAAGGCCGGTGAAACATGGGTATTGATGCATCGCGGAGGGTCCGGTAGGGTCCCGGAACTCATGTGGAAATGGCTCCTAGGCATTCAAACCGGACTGCCGAAAAAAGACGCTCGTAAGAACCGTTCAGGCTCCACGCTGAACACTCTCGATGGCGTCCGCATTCTGAAGCACGCGCAGGCGATGCGCGTCGTCTTCTTTTATCCGGGTGAAGAGGGGACCTACGTCGACGACTGCATGGTCACGCTTTTCGAAAATGGCGTCGTGCACCTGCGCTCGAAGAGCGAAGAGACGACGACCCATCTCCACCACTGCGAAATTCTTTGGCGCTACGAGAACCCGGTCGATAAGCCGAAGGGCGAAAGCTCCGGAAAAGTTCGCGTGCTAAAGTTCAAGAACCGCGAAGGCGGAAATCGGGACGACGCGGATCGTAAGCCGGAACCGCCGACTCCGACGCCTCCACCGAAAAGGCCGCCGACACCACCGTCGCCGATGGCTCCGTAATCCTTCGCGATGGAAACCCTGAGCCCACGATTTAACTTTGGAAGCCGGCGCTTCACACGCGCAGTTTTGGCGATCGCGATCGCCATTTTTCTTTCGTTCCTTGCCCGGCAAGCGCGCGCCGCCGATCTCGTCGTCTATACCTATGACTCCTTCACTGGGAAGTCAGGCTTAGGCCCGATCGTCGCGAAGGCGTTCAAGAAGAAGACCGGCACGGACGTGAAGTATATTTCCGTCGGCGACGCGGGTCAGCTTCTTTCCCGCGTTCAGCTCGACGCCGAACGGAAGAAGTCGACCGCGAACCTGATTCTCGGCTTGGACCAGAATCTTTTTCCGCGGATTAAGGAACTTCTCGAATCGCTCGATCCGGCGACCGACGCCCCTTTCATGAAGTACATCGACCGGGACTACTGGATCGCGGATTCGTTCGTGCCGTTCGATTACGGAGTTCTCGCGTTCATCGCCGATACGAAGAAGCTTTCACCGGATGATTTTCCGAAGACCTGGAAAGATTTGCAGAAGAGCCGGTTCAAAAAATCGCTCCTCCTTGAAGATCCACGCACCTCTTCGCCGGGTTTCGAGTTCGTTTGGGGCAGTATCCACGCGGTCGCCGCTTCGGTGGGCGAAGTGTTCCCACCGGTTTCGACCGAAGACGTACCTACGACCGGGAAGAAGACGCGCGAAGGATTCACCGAGTACTGGGCGGAGCTGAAATCCCAGTGGCTCACGCTCGCGCCGGGATGGTCCCAGGCGTACGGGATGTTTACGAAGGGCGAGGCGCCGCTGGTTTGGAGTTACGTGTCGAGCGAGGCGTACCATCGCATGAAGGGCGAAGCCGCCGATCGCGATCGTTACCGCGCGGTGGTTTTCGAGGACGGTAATCCGGTTCAAGTCGAGGGAGCGGCGATCTTACGCGCAGCTCCCGGTGGAGCGGCGATGCGGAAGAAGGCTCTCATATTTTTAGAAATCCTAACCTCGGACGAAATTCAGCGCCAGATTCCGGAAACCCAGTGGATGATGCCGACGCGTCTCGCGACGAAGCTCCCGCCGGACTTCCAAGGCCTTCCTCAGGCGAAGAAAAAGTTTTCCCTCGGTGCGACTCGTGAAAAGCTAGATGAAGTCCTGCGGGACTGGTCGGCGGCGATTCGCTGATCGAAACGGGGATCTATGATTTTTCTCATGCTGACCGGTCTCGTGATTCTCGCGATTGGAAAAGTTAAGCTTTCGCGGCGTTTCGTACTCGTCGGCAAGCCGGCGCGTATCTACGGCGCCATTCTCTTTTTGATCGCCTATCCGGTGTCGCTCGGGCTTTCGATTTTGGCTTCGACTTATCCGGCGATATTGAATCAGGAATCGACTTTCTCGCCACTCTTACAAATCGGGGCCGTGCTGGCCGTATTATTCGGTACGATGCTATTTTTTGAACCCGAACCGGCGTCGTCGGCACCGGCTCCGCGGGCGAAACCGATGAGTGTTGGAATCTGGCTGGTGGGTCTCGCGGTGGTTTCCGCATCGGGCATCGCCTTCGCCTTGAATCAGATGCGCGCGAACGATCATCTGATGACCGCGGTCACACTGACAGCTTTAGTGGTATCCGGCTTTTTCGGATTCGCCGCTCTCATCGTGTTTTATTTTTGGATTCGCGCTCTCATCGCTCGGAAGGCGTCCTAGCACTCCGGGTTTGGGGCTACGAACGCGAAAAAAACTACGCGCTGTTAAAAAAAAGGATCAAAAATGATTGATCAATCATTTTTGATAGAGGTCCCGGCTGCGGTACGGTGGTCCCATGGACACGCGCACCGAAATCCGCGATTACGGCATTCCACGCTTCGTGGCGACCGTCGGGTTCGCGGTCCTCGTCGCCTTTCCGCTGGCCCAAGTTTTCCAGCGGATCGATTTCGGTGCCCCGATGCCGGAAGAGCTCCTTCCGACCGCGTATTTTAGTCTCAAGCAAGCGAGCCTAAGTCTCGCGGCCAGCCTCCTCGTGGGCGTCCCTCTCGGCGTTTTCTACGCCGGAGTTTGGACGCGTTGGCTTCGGAGTTTTTCCGTCGCTTCGTTTTCGCTCCCCGGACTTCTCGTCATCGGGATGATGACGCTTCTTTTTCGAGGGACGGAGTTTCGCTTCGGCCTCGGTTCGGTCGTCGTGGCCCATGCTTTTCTAAATGCGCCTTGGATCGCGGTTGCGACGGCGGAGGGTATTCGCTCGGTGCCGCGGGGATGGGTCGATGCGGCCCGTACGCTCGGGGCGACTCGCACCCGCGCTTTTTACCGAATCGAACTCCCGTGGATCGCCCGTCGAATCGCGGTTGCCGCCGCCCAGGTCTTCGCGCTCTGCTTGATGAGTTTCGCAATCGTGCTCGTACTCGGCGGTGGTCCGCCGGTGAGCACACTCGAAACTGAAATCTACGCGGCGGTTCGGGGGAGTGGACTCGAACTTTCGAAGGCGGCGTGGTTCGGGGTCGCCGAACTCCTGCTCGCTGCGATTCCGCTCATACTCGCCGTAGGATACCGCTCGGGCCCGCAGTACCGCGACACGCTTGCGAGTCGTCCTTTGGCGAAGGCGCCGACTTCGGCTCGCAGCCAGGTCGCCCACGCTGTGGCCGCGACTTGGCTCATTCTTCCTGGCGTATGCTTTCTTCGTTCGGCTTCGTTCACGGGGTTTTCGGAGGTCATTCGAAATCCCGAACTTCACGAAGCGCTCGGCGTTTCGCTCGAAATCGCGTTCGCAGTGGTGGCGGCTTCTCTGATCACGGGGGGATTCTTCGCGCTCGGCGCTCGGCACTCCCAATTTGTTCGAATGATCGCCGCATTTCCGGCGGGGTTAAGCCCGCTTCTCGTTTCACTTGGATTTTTTCTCGCGTACTCGTCGTGGATCGATCCGTTCGAGGGAAGTATTCTCGGAATGGTCGGTGTCCAAACGACGCTCTTCCTTCCGTTCGCCCTTCGTTTCTTTCTTCCGCTCATCGATGAGGAACGCACGGGGCCCCGCCGTGACCTTCGGCTGGCGGCACGAACGCTCGGCGCGACGGCCTGGGTGGCGTGGAAAAAACTCGAATGGCCGCGCTGGCAAGCCGCCGGCCTTCGTCTCGGAGCGCTCGTTTTCGTCTGGTCTTTTTCGGAACTCGCGGCCGCGAGCTTCTTCGGATCCGAACGCTTAACCACGCTCGGGGTCTTGCTCGTGCGGTGGCTCGCGCAGTATCGTTTCGAAGAGGTGAATCTCGTGCTCTTCGGAATCTATCTTTTCTCTGCCGGCGTGCTTCTCGTGACCGCGAAGGAAGAGGTATGAGCGAGTCCTTAAAGATCTCCGACTTTTCATCGGAGATTGATCTTTCGCCCGGGGCGTTTCGCGTTCGCGCCGATTTCACGGTCGCTCCTGGCGAACGCCTCGCCCTTTTTTCGCCGAACGGATCGGGAAAGACGACGCTTCTTCGGTGGATCGCCGGCGTCGCCGACACCCCCGCAGTGGGGAAAATCCATTTCGGTAGCCGCCTTATCAGCGATCTTCCGCCCGAGCAGCGAGAGATCGGAGTGGTTTTCCAAGACTACGCGCTCTTTCCGAACCTTTCGGCCCGTGAAAATGTCGCATTCGGTCTTGAAATGCGCGGCGCGTCCGCAACTCAGCAGAAAGAGCGCTCACTCGAGTGGCTTGGAATACTCGGGCTCACGGCCCGCGCGGAAATTCCAGCCGGTCTCCTTTCGGGAGGAGAGAAACAGCGCGTCGCACTTGCGCGTGCCCTGGTTTGGAACCCGAAAGCACTCCTTCTAGACGAACCGTTCGCCGCGCTCGATCTTCCGCACCGAAAAAACGCCCGTGAAGTCGTCAAAACATTGCTGGAAAAGACTTCCATCCCCACGATTTTCATCACGCACGACGCGGAAGACGTCGCGCGATTGGCGACGCGAACCCTCGAGTATTCCGCCACCGACGAGGGAATGACTCACTCTTTCGGTTCCGCTCGAATTCGGGTTTGACCCCTACGGCGAGCGACTCTAAAGTCGCACTACACCCTAGGAAAATTAATATGTTCAAGACTTTGACCGCGCCGAAATCCGGCGAACGTATCACGATTAGCAACGGCAAACTCAATGTGCCGAATCATCCCGTTATCCCTTTCATCGAAGGCGATGGAACCGGGCCGGATATTTGGAAATCGTCGCAAGCGGTGTTCGATGCTGCGATTGAAAAAGCTTACGGCGGTAAGCGGAAGATCGAATGGTTCGAAGTCTACGCCGGTGAAAAGGCGTTCCATAAATATAATGACTGGCTGCCGGAAGATACGCTCACCGCGCTTCGCTATTACCTCGTCGGAATCAAAGGACCGCTTACGACCCCGATTGGCGGCGGCATTCGTTCGCTGAACGTCGCGCTACGCCAGATGCTCGACCTCTACGTCTGCCTTCGTCCCGTCCGTTATTTCAAGGGCGTTCCTTCACCGGTAAAGCACCCGGAAAAGGTCGAGATGACGATTTTCCGTGAGAACTGTGAGGACATTTACGCCGGGATCGAATTCGAAGCCGGCAGCGAAGCTTGCAAAAAAGTGCTCGGCTTCATCCGCGAAAACTTCCCGAAGGACTTCGCGAAAATCCGTTTCCCGGAAACTTCCGGCATCGGCGTAAAACCGGTATCTCAAGAGGGGACCGCGCGTCTCGTGCGCGCCGCCCTCGAGTACTGCTTCGCCGAGAAGCGGAAGTCGCTCACGATTGTCCACAAGGGCAACATCATGAAGTACACCGAAGGCGGATTCCGTAAGTGGGCGTACGAGGTCGCTGAAAAGGAATACGGAGCTAAGACGTATACCTGGGATCAGTGGGAGCGGACGAAGAAGGAAAAGGGCGAAGACGCCGCGAATACCGAAATGAAAGCGGCCCAATCGGCGGGTAAGCTGATTGTGAAAGACGCGATCGCGGACATCGCGCTTCAGCAAGTCCTCACTCGTCCGGAAGAGTTCGACGTCATCGCGACGCTGAACTTGAACGGCGACTACCTCTCGGACGCGCTGGCGGCCCAAGTCGGCGGCATCGGCATCGCACCGGGCGGAAATATCAACTACCTCACCGGTCACGCGATTTTCGAAGCCACGCACGGAACGGCTCCGAAGTACGCGAATCTCGATAAAGTGAATCCGGGCTCGGTCATCCTTTCGGGTGAGATGATGCTTCGGTTTATGGGCTGGAACGAAGCGGCCGATCTCATCATCAAAGGGATGGACGGCGCGATCGCTTCGAAGAAGGTCACCTACGATTTTGCCCGCCTCATGAAGCAAGAAGGCGCAACGAACGCCCAAGAGATCAAGTGCTCGGAGTTCGGCAAAAACATTATTGATCATATGTAAAGGCTGCTGAAAGCAGCCAAGATTTAAACTCAATCATAAGTCATTCAAGGAGAGAAAAAATGTCGCCAAAGAAACGCGTAAAAGTAACCGTAACCGGAGCCGCCGGCCAAATCGGCTACGCCATCCTTTTCCGGATCGCCTCCGGCCAAATGTTCGGCAACGACACTGAAGTCGAACTCCAACTCCTCGAGCTAGAACCGGCTCTCGCCGCCCTAAACGGTGTAGCGATGGAACTCACCGACTGCGCATTCCCACTCCTGCGGAATATCGTGTGCACCTCCGACGTGAACACCGCGTTCAAAGGCACGAACTGGGGTGTGATGGTCGGCGCCGTACCGCGG
Organism: Bdellovibrionia bacterium; assembly: GCA_038329315.1. Classification (GTDB taxonomy): domain Bacteria; phylum Bdellovibrionota; class UBA1018; order UBA1018; family UBA1018; genus JACMQW01. The sequence goes on from JBBQMV010000035.1 coordinate 12,383, forward strand.
AAGCCGGGGATGGAACGCGCGGATCTTCTGAAAGTGAACGGCGGGATTTTCTCCGTCCAAGGGAAGGCGATGAACGATCACGCTGCGGAAGACGTGAAGGCGCTCGTCGTCGGCAACCCTTGCAATACGAACTCGCTCATCCTTCGTTCCCATGCTCCACGCGTCGCTAAGGATAACTTCTTCGCGATGACGATGCTCGACGAAGTTCGCGGACGCGGCCAACTCGCGGCGAAAGCCGGAGTGTCGGCCGATCAGGTCACGGGCTTGGCGATCTGGGGTAACCATTCGCCGACGATGTATCCGGACTTTTACAACGCGAAGATTAACGGCAAGCCGGTCATCGAAGTGATCACGGACCTGAACTGGCTCCAAACTGAATTCATGACGACGATCCAGCAGCGCGGAGCTGCGGTGCTGAAGGCGCGCGGTGTTTCTTCGGCAGCCTCGGCCGCTTCGGCCGCGATCGAATCCGTGTACAAGACCGTGCACGACACGCCAGCTGGCGAAGTCGTATCGCTGGCGGTTTGTTCCCAGGGTCAGTACGGCGTCGACGAAGGCCTCATGTTCTCGTTCCCTTGCCGCGTCGAAGGCGGAAAAGTGAAAGTTCAAGAAGGCTGGAAGTTTAACGACTTCGGCAAAGAAAAGTTCGCCAAGACCCTCGAAGAGCTCAAGGGCGAGCGCGATGCTGTGAAGTCTCTGGGCCTCATCTAATGAATATTCATGAGTATCAAGCGAAGCAGCTCCTTTCTAAGTTTGGTGTCCGAGTTTCTCCCGGCCGCTTAATCGAAGAAGGTGGGAACGTCGAAGATCATGCCGAGAAGGCGGCGAAAGAACTTCAGCATGAATTAGGGGGCAGTGGCGCAGGCGTTATCGTCGTAAAGGCCCAAATCCACGCCGGTGGCCGCGGAAAAGCGGGCGGCGTGAAGGTTTGTAAAGATCTTGCGGCCGTTCGTGCAGCGGCGAAGGACATCATGGGAAAGACTCTCGTTACGCCCCAAACGGGCGCGGCGGGAAAAGTCGTTCATAAGCTTTACCTCGAAGCCGGTTCGGACATCGAAAAGGAATTCTACCTGGGGATCGTGACTGATCGGAGTGTCGACTCCGTCGTCCTGATGGCTTCGACCGAAGGCGGGATGGAAATCGAAGAAGTCGCGCACAATTCGCCGGAAAAAATCGTCATGGTCCCGGTCGATCCGACGAAGGGATATCAGCCGTTTCATGGCCGTAAAGTCGCGAAGGCGCTCGGAC
>JBBQMV010000036.1:0-13520 GCA_038329315.1 Bdellovibrionia bacterium
TGCCGAAACAATTCGTCTGACTTTTTATCGCCCATCCGCGAACTCGCGCACCCGACACAAAACATCACGACGAGCGCGATGCCCAGAGCCTGACAGAAAGAAAGACGGAGTTGCTCCAAGACTTTACTCGAGAACTTATAGCCCGACGCTACGGCGGCGATATTTTTTGCGAAGTTCTTTTTCTTCCGTGCAATCGATTTCGGAAGACTCAAGGTTCACAAGATTCATCGTCAGCTTGTAGTAGATAAACTTGTCGTTACCGACCTGCTGAATGTTCGTCGCCATCGCTCCGCGCATGACGTAATCGGCGCCGGTTTGCTTGCCGCGCTTCTTTTGTTTTTCTTTCGCGACGTTACCCGCTTCATTGTACCGATATTCTTCGTCCAGCGTATCGCGCGCCTCTTTATCGACGAACTTCACCCGACGGGTCTTGATGAGCGCCGTACGGATCTTGTCCGTGAGCGACTGCATGTCGATATGCTCTTCGGTGTTATTCTTCACTTGGTCGACGATCACGACCGGGCGCTTATCCGCGCTAATTTCTGGGCACGCGACGATCGCTTTTACGATCGTGTCGGACATCTGCTGCATATCCGCTTCATTGAACTTATCGTCGAGGAGTTCGACGCGAGTCGGATCGTCGTATTCGCCTTTCGTGAACGCCTTCGGTCCGCCGCATGCGGACAGCCCGAGGACTGCACCCAAAACACAGAATAAAATTTTCCCATTCATTGCGTGACGCATAGATTCATCTCCTGCCGTGTGGCGTCCTGCCATTTAAAGGGGATGTCCTCTGGACCGCAAGTGAGATGAGCCTTAAACGCGGCGCGACAGTGATGAATTGTTCCCTGGAAACCCCACTACCCCTATGTTTTGCTTACGGTTTGGAAACGGACACCCTACTCAATCGACCGCTTCTCTTCGTCCAAGGCAAGGGGGGCGTCGGAAAATCCACCGTCGCGCTCGCGACCGCGCGGCTGCTTTCCGAAACGCACCGGACTCTTCTCATCTCCATCGAAGACCCGCTTCGTCCCCCGTACGAACTCCTGAAGCTTTCGCCCACGCTCGATCACCTCAACGCCGAGGCAACCGCCGCTTTCGAAGAATATGCCGGACGAAAGATCGGCGCACCGAAACTCGTGAAGGCGTTTCTCCAAAACCGATTCATGCGCTACCTCGCGAAGGCCGCACCCGGCATTCGAGAACTCGTGCTGATCGGAAAAATTTGGTACGAGACACGAAACTACGCCCGCGTCGTCGTCGACATGCCGGCGACCGGCCATGGATTGACCCTTTTTCAATCCCTCTTCAACTGGGGTTCACTTTTCGCGGGGAGTCCGCTCGCGAAAGACGCAGCCTCGATGGTCGAGACGATTTCGAATCCGACGATCGTCGGACACCTCATCGTTTCACTCCCGGAAGAAATGCCGCTCGTCGAGGCGCTCGAACTTCGCACCGAAATTCGGAAAATCTTCCCGAACGCCGACTGCGCGCTCGTCGTAAATCGTCAATTCCCCACGCCGAAAGGGGCGGAAAAATACGCGGAAGATCGCCCTTTCGCGCTCACCATCGCGGAACACGCGGCCCGGAGAGCTCGACTCGAGTGCGACAATCTCGAACTCTGGAAAGGTGAAGCCCACCTCGAACTTCCGTTCCTCCCTCCGCCTCGCGAGGATGCGTTTCGCCTGATCGCGAACGAAGTGACGGCGATCCTCCGCCGGGAGGTTGCCAGGTGAGCACACTTTTCGACTCGATCGCGAATCGCCGAGTTCTCATCACCTGCGGGACCGGCGGCGTCGGTAAGACGACCGTCAGCGCGAGCCTCGCGGTACGCGCCGCGATCGAAGGGAAACGCGTGATCGTGATCACGATCGATCCGGCAAAAAGGTTGGCAACGTCGCTCGGCCTCGACAAACTCGGGCATGAACCGACCGACCTCACCGATGCGCTCGCAAAGGCCTCGGGCCGTGAAGTGAAAGGTCGCTTCTCGGCACTCATGCCGAAGAGTCGTGAAAGTTTCGAGCGCCTCATTCGATCGCTCACGACAAACGAAGAAGCCGTCCAGCGGATTTTTCGGAATCCGATCTTGAGCACCTTCTCCCAGGATTTCTCCGGCGCGAATGAGTACCTGGCACTCGAAGAGCTCGTCCATTTTCATGGTCGAAAGGAATTCGACCTCATCATCCTCGATACGCCGCCGAGCCGAAACACCCTGTCCTTCCTCGAGGCGCCGCAGCTTCTCGCCCGCTTCTTCGAAGAGAAGATGATTCGCTTCCTCGTGATGCCCGCGAATCGACTCCTCGCGTTCGGAATGCGTAAGGCCTTCAACATTCTCGAGCGCCTCACCGGTACTGGCTTCGTGAATCAGCTTTTTGATTTCGGAGAAGCCCTCTTCGAAGTTCAGGAGAACTTCCTGAAGAAGTTGAAATCGATCCATAGCCTTCTCCAATCCGAAGAGATCGGTTTTCTCCTCGTCGCCGCGCCGACCCCCGAAACCGCCGCCGAAATCGGTCACTTCCTCGACCAAATCAAGATTCGGGGATTTCATTTCGACGGCGTTCTCCTGAACCGATCACTCGGGCACTTAAAGTCCGGCCCTGGCGTAGCCGACGACGCGACGAAACTGATCGACGCCCTTCAAGAACGGGAACGGATCGCGTATACCCGGCTCCGTGAATCCGCGGAAAAATCGGCTTCGTCTTCGAATCGTAAGCTTTTTTATGTTCAACTCCCAGAACTCGCCCGGGACGTCCACGGACTGGAGGACCTTTATCATGTATCGACTCTGTTTGATCGCGCTCCTCTCTAATGCCTATGCGATCGCCGCTCCGGCACCGACTCCGACCGCGACTCCGACCGCGACTCCAGTCGTCGCCGCCGAAGAGGGCGCGAAAGCCGCGGCCCTCTGGAGTACGGCCATGGAAAAGTTCGCTGCCCGGAACTTCAAGGCCGCGATTCCTCTCCTCGAAGACTACGTCAATCGTTATCCGGGCACGCCCGATTCGCTGGACGCGCGCTACCACCTCGCCCAAAGCTACTTGTTCTCGAAAAGCCCGGGAACCGCTATTCCGTCTTTTATCGCCGTGATCGAAATTCGTGGAAAGAGCGACCTCGGAAACGAGGCCCGCACCTATCTCGGCCAATCCTATCTCGATGCTTCGAAATTCACAGAAGCTTATCTCGTTTCTGACGAACTCCTCGACCAGAAGGATCTCGGGGCGACTTTCCGGGCGAAAGCACTCCTGATCCGCGCGCACGCCCAAGCGGGTCTCGGCCAAAACTTCGAAGCGGAGAAGACGCTCGTCGCGTTTCAAACGATCGCCGAGAACGACCCCGAGCTCGAGCGGGAGACGGCAAACTCGTTCCTCGTCTCGCTTCTCCTAAAGTCGAACCGATGCGACGCACTCCCCTCCGCGAAGACGCTTCCGGAAGACCAGGTCCTCGACCAGGTCGCTCGAAAGGGAATCTGCGTTCTCGAAATGGGCACCCTACTGGTGAAAGCCGCGAAGAAGCTCAGCAATGAGGAAATTTTCCAAGCCGCGGACACTCTCGTCGGCTCGCTCCGAAACTATCATCAGGTCTGCGAAGCGCCACCGCTCGCGCCCGGAAAAATGACGAAGAAGAAACTCACCCTCGCGAGGAAAGAACTCGCCGAGAAGCTGAAGGAAGGCTGCAAGAATGCCGAGAAGCTTCTTCTCGAAACCTTCCGCGACCACGAGAACCTGAAGTCCGTCATCCTAAAAATGCTACCGAAGGAATCCGGGACATGACCGAATCGAATTCGAACGAACCGGAAAAGACACCGCGTAGAGGTAAAAAAAGCCTCATCGACGTGAACGACCATCTCGCGTTCAAGCGCGAAGTCGCGGAGAAGATTCGCGGGAAAGACGCCGAAATTCGTGCTTGGTATTCGCTTCATGCGAAGGACGCCCCGCCACCGATGTATTGCTCGGTCGACTTACGCGACTCGGGCCATAAGATCGTACCCGTCGACTCGAATCTCTATCCAGCCGGATTTAATAACGTCTGTGCCGAAGATCATCGCAGCGCCCCCCCAATTTTCCGGGAGGCGCTGATCGCACGCGCCGCTCAAGAGGGCGTTACGGATCCGAAGCGGGTCCTCATCCTTCCGGAGTTCCACACGACGAATACGTACTACCTCGAAAATCTTTATTACCTGCGGACGCTCGTCGAAGCCGCCGGCTTCGAGGTCCAAATCGGATGGCTCTCCGAACCGGAAATCGCCGATGGACTCGAATTGAAAACCGCTTCCGAAAAAATCATCCGCGCGAGTCCCCTGCGGGTCGTCGAAGGAAAAGCCCAAACCACGAATGGGTTCGTCCCGGATGTCATTCTCTTGAATAATGACTTTTCTGGTGGTTACCCGCCGCTCCTCGATACGATTCGCCAACCGATACTTCCGTCCCACCGTCTCGGCTGGCACACCCGGAAGAAGAGTGATCACTTTCGGCACTATAATAGACTCGCGAAGGAATTCGCCGAAATCGCCGGCTTCGATCCGTGGATCATCCAAATCGAAACTGAAGAAGTCGACGACGTCGACTTCAACGAAGACAAGGGAATCGACCGCGTCGCCGAAGTCGTCGAGCGCGTACTCGCGAAGACGAAAGCCGCGTACATCACCCACGGGATCAAAACCGAGCCGTTCGCGTTCGTAAAAAACAATGCCGGCACCTACGGCATCGGGATCATGGTCGCCCATTCGGCCGAAGAAATTCGGACGATGAACCGGCGGACAAAAAATAAAATGTCGATCGGCAAGAATAAGCGGCAGATCGATTCGCTCGTGGTCCAAGAAGGCGTCCCGACGGCGACCCTCGTCGACCGCCTGGCTTCGGAGCCGGTGATCTACCTCTTTGGCTGCGAACTGATCGGTGGCTTTCTGCGGACGAATACGGAGCGAGGAATCGAAGAAAACCTCAATTCCCAAGGTATGGTCTTCCGGAAACTTTGCATGAGCGACCTCCGCGAAGAGGCCGAAGAAGGCACCGGGGAAGATCTGTCCCTAGAACTTGTTTATGGCGCCGTGGCGCGAATTTCCGCGCTCGCGACTGGGCTTGAATTGAAGGAGCGATTGGGTCATAACGCGGTCTCATGACTAATCCGAACATCTTCTCGAATGCCCTAGCCGCCATCGGCAACACCCCGATCGTCCGTCTCGGACGCATTGTAAAAGAGTGGAACGGCAAGCCCGTCACCGCGAATTTCTTCGCGAAACTCGAATTCATGAACCCGGGTGGATCCGTGAAGGATCGCATCGGCGGTTACTTAATCGAAGACGCTGAAAAACGCGGCGAGCTCCGGCCGGGCGGAACCGTCGTCGAAGCGACGAGCGGAAATACCGGAATTGGCCTCGGGATGGCCGCCGCCATCAAGGGTTACAAAACGGTGTTCGTCCTCCCGGACAAGATGGCCGCGGAGAAAATTAATTTCCTGCGCGCCTTCGGCGCCGAAGTCATCCTCACGCCGTCCGGAGTAGAGCCAAACGATCCGCGCTCCCACTATTCGGTCGCGCGCCGAATCGCGAAAGATACGCCGAATGCGTTCCTCGTGAATCAGTACGACAATCTCGCGAACCGGCGCGCACACTACGAATCGACTGGCCCGGAAATTCTCCGTCAGATGCCGGAAATCGACGCGCTCGTCGCGGGCATGGGTACCGGCGGAACGATCACCGGAACGGGCCAGTACCTGAAGGAAAAGAAGCCATCGGTAAAACTGATTTGTGCCGATCCGATCGGTTCGATCATTCATGACGTCTTCACGACCGGTAAACAGCAGAAACCGGCCGCCCCCTATAAGGTCGAAGGAATCGGCGAAGATTTTATTCCGAAGAACTTCGAGCTCCCGATGCTCGACGCCGTCGTTCAGGTCGCCGACCTCGACTCGCTTACCATGGCTCGAAGGCTTCTCACCGAAGAAGGCCTCTTCGCCGGAACGTCCGCGGGAACGGCGCTCGTCGCCGGGCTAAAGTGGGCGGAATCCGAAGGCACTCGTGCGACCGGGAAGAACATTCTGATTATCCTTCCCGACAGCGGCGACCGTTATATGTCGAAGCTTTGGAACGATACCTGGATGGAAGAAAACGGCTTCCTCGGTGAGACCTCTCGTCGGATGCCGAAAGTGACCCAAATCGAAGGCTCGATTACGCCTTACGGACTTAAGTTATGAGCAAAGTAAATCCCCACGATCTCGAAATGGGTTTCGGCACGCGCGCCATTCACGCGGGCCAACCCCCGGAAGAAAAATCAGGCGCGGTGATGACCCCGATTTACCAAACGAGCACCTACGCGCAGCGCTCGCCGGGAGAGCACACCGGTTACGAATACTCCCGCACGGATAACCCGACCCGCACGGCCTACCAGCAGTGCTTGGCCGCGCTCGAAGGCGGAAAATACGGCCTCGCATTCGCGTCCGGCCTCGCGACGACCGACGGAATTCTCCACACGCTAAAGAGCGGCGATCACGTGGTTTGCTGCGATGACGTTTACGGCGGAACCTACCGAATATTCGAACGCGTTTACCGCCAGCTCGGATACGACTTCACGTTCGTCGATATGACGGACCTTGCTAAAGTCGAAGCGGCGTTCCGGCCGAATACGAAACTCGTCTGGATCGAGACGCCGACGAATCCGACCCTCAAGCTCGTCGATATCGCGAAGATCTCCGAAATCGCGCGCCGGAAAGGCGCGAAGTCGGTCGTGGATAACACCTTCATGTCGGCCTACTTCCAAAAGCCACTTTCCCTCGGTGCGGACATCGTCCTTCACTCGGTGACGAAGTACATGAACGGCCACTCCGACGTCGTCGGTGGCGCGCTCGTGACGAACGATGCCGATCTTTACGAGAAGATTAAGTTTTACCAGAACGCCGTCGGCGCCGTGCCGGCTCCGATGGACTGCTTCCTTGTCATGCGCGGTTTAAAGACCCTGCACGTGCGGATGGAACGCCACGCGGAAAACGCGATGAAGGTCGCTCGCTACCTCGAGAAGCACTCGAAGGTCGAGCGCGTGATTTATCCAGGTCTCGAGTCTCACCCGCAGCATGCGCTGGCGAAGAAGCAGATGACGGGCTTCGGCGGAATGATCACCTTCTTTATCAAGGGTGGCCTACCGGAAGCGCGTAAGTTCCTCGAAAGCGTAAAGCTCTTCACGCTCGCCGAAAGCTTAGGCGGTGTCGAATCGCTGATCGAGCATCCAGCGATCATGACCCACGCGTCGGTTCCGGCGGAAAGTCGGAAGGCGCTTGGCATTCACGACAATCTCGTCCGCGTGAGCGTCGGGATCGAAGACGTCGCAGATCTGCTGAAAGACCTTGAGCAGGCGCTCGGGTAGGTCGATAGCTGAAACGGGTTACGGAGCCAGCCAGTCGTTGAAATCATCGGTACCGGCTCCGGGATTTTCTCCGGTTACGGTGTCCTCATCCCCAAGGGTGAGCGTAATTCGTTTCTGGAGTTCATTGTGAGTGTCTCGGCACTCGAATACGTAATCCTGCATGGTATTCGCTATGTACCCGGCGACCGCCGCGGTTTTATCGACTTTGTTGTTACAGGTCCAACGATTCGTCGGAGCATGTTTCGAGTTCGCAGAATCTATGGAGTAAGTCGTTTCTGCGCCGTTGGCGCTCAGAAAATACATCCCCGTGTAAGTCGGGAAGCTGGCGACAATTTGTTTCGCCGCGCCGTCGTAGCAGTTCGCGTCGGTCGGGCCCCCGTTCGGGCCAGTCACCGTATCGCAGACGGCGCCGGTAATCGACGAATCCCACGGTGGGTCAAATAGTCCCGCGGTCGATCCAAGATAATAATACGGTTTAAAAGTTAAGATCGAGCAGATCGAAGGATTCGAAGTACCGACCGTAAAGTGAAGCGAGCTGTAATGAAGCTGCGCCTCAGGAATCTTTCCCGTACAGGTCGAGATGATGGTTGGGCTGCCCGAATCAATTTTGCACGTAAATTGGATATCGTTGAGGGTCGGAGTCGATTCCCACGTCGTAAAAACTTTCACATAAAGATCGCCGCTAGTGCTCGAAGTCGTCGTCGTAGCGACCGAGTTCGAAGGAATCAAACCGGTCAAGGCATCCGACTGAGGGGCCAGGCACCCCGAGACCGAAGTCGCGAGTGCGCACGCCAAGACGAATTGAATACGAGTCCCCACCATAAATCTTCCCTCACAAACCCATCGGAAGAGCTACAGTAGTACTTTACTAAAATAGTCTAATATTGTCGAGATACTTTAACGCTTCGCGCTATAGTCTTCACTAAAAGGCGTTATCGTACCCATATATCCGAAGTGAAACGCTAATTCCGGCGCTGGTGTACCCGTCAGCCCCCTGCGGAGTGATGAAATAGACCTCAGGAGCCAAGCCGACACTCGTTCGGGAGTCCGAACCGTGCTTGAGAATAAGGTCGAGTCCCGCCCGAGCCCCGATCGCAAAGATCTGAGAAATGGCATTATTATTCGAAGCATCTGGCCCGGCTTGAACACCGAAGGTCCCCATCAGAGTGAGGAAACCGAGCCGAGGCCCGATGCCGAACATCGCCTGATCGACCGTGGAGCTCTTCGTTTTCGGAGTTCCGGTGAAATCGAACTGGAGCTGAAGGTTGCTGTCGATCATGAAGCCGAGGCCGGCGTTATAACCCAGTCCGCCGACTGCGCCCCCGGCGCCCGCGACCGTGGAGCTTGTAGCCGGGACGAAACTCCCTTTACTCGTAAGCGTCCCGTAACTCGGCCCAAGCGAAAGCCAGAGCACGAGGTTCTTCGCGTCGACCCGATCCTTCATCGAAATGTTCTTCAGTTCCGACGAACTGGAGAAATCGGGCGAAGCAGCCACCATGTCCGGCGTCGCCACGGGCACGTCGGCCGGAACATCGGAAAGTCCGGTGTCTTGAGGAGCATCGGAACTCGCGGCTTGATCCTTCGGATCCCCTTCGAGCGGCATAGGCGGAATTTCTTCGCCTGGAGGAGTCGCAACCGCCGTCGCGTCCGAAGGCGTATCAGGCGCACCCGGAGGCGGAGGCGGAAGGTCCGCACCCACGCTCGCACCGGCGTCGATCGGCGTAAGGCCGGAATCGGCGCTTTCCGGCGGCGGCGGGAGATCCGGCGGAGCATCGTCCGCGCGCAGAGGAAGGCTCGGCAGGAGCAAACCCAGGATAATGGAAAGAACTACACACCTCAGACCAGCGGATCTGGATTCGAGCATCTCCATCTAGAATGCACGGTGTCTTCTCGAGATGCAATTTGTCAGATGGGAATTGTCGGATGTCGCGCGACTTCACCGACGCATCGCGGCGACCTTTCCGCTTGAAACTTCGGGGTAGCTCACGTTCAAGTCGAGTCTCCCCTCTCGAATTTCAGCCGGAGACCTCCCATGTTCACGATCGCCCTCGTTCTCTTCTCGTCCGCCCTCGCCCACGCCCACGCCGATGAGTCGCCCCTCGTTCGATACGAATACGCACCCGGCGAAATCACGAAACTCTGCGACGAAGCCATCGAAAAAATGAAAGGCGCGATCGAATCGATCAAACAGAAGTCGCCGATCGAATCGAAGAAAATCGAGAACTCGCTCATGGCCTTCGAAGACGCGAGCGCCGTCATGAGCGACGAAGTGAGCCCGCTCATCTTCATGTCGAATGTATCGAAAGACTTGAAACTTCGCGACGAAGCTTCCGCATGCGAAGAAAAGATCGGCCAACTTTACCCGACGATCCTCGGGGATAAAAAACTTTACCAAGCGCTGAAAAAGGCCGAAACGAAAACTCCGGTCGAGAAACGGCTCGCCTCCGAAACCTACCGCGGCTTCGAAAAAAACGGGATGAACCTAAACGACTCGAAGCTCGAACGGCTGAAGGCCATTAAGCAGCAGCTCGCTTCTCTCGAAGCGAAATTCAGTCTAAATTTGAACAACGATACTTCAACCGTTTCTTTCACGAAGGACGAGCTCGACGGCGCGACGGATTCGTTTCTCACCCGTCTTCCGAAAACCGCCGACGGCCACTATACCGTCACCACGAAATCGACCGACTATATCCAGGTGATGGAGAACGCGAAAAGGTCGGACACGCGGAAACGCATGATGTTCGCCGAGCTAAACCGCGCGGCCACTGAAAACACGAAGTTGCTCGAAGAAGCCGTCGACCTTCGGGCGAAGGCCGCGAAGCTGCTCGGATTCCCGACCTGGGCGGACGCCCAGATGAACGGGCGGATGGCGAAGTCGTCGGCGAAGGTTATGAGCTTTCTGAACGGCTTAAAGGCGAAGCTCATTTCGCGCAAGAACCAAGACCTCGCGAAACTCCTCGCCTACAAAAAGAAGCTCGACCCAAAAGCCGGCCCGATCGTCGCGGAAGACGTCGCATACCTCTCCGCCCAGCTAAAGAAGGACGCCTACACGCTCGATCCAGACGTCGTGGCCGAATACTTCCCGGCCGAAAAGACGATGGACGGACTCTTCGACGTTTACTCCACCCTCTTCGGAGTAAAGTTCGTCGAAGTAAAAGGCGCAAAAGTTTGGGCCGACGGCGTTCACCTCTACGAAATCCGCGATACCGCGACGGGCGAACTCCGGGCGTACTTCTATAAAGACACGATCCCGCGCGAAGGAAAATACGGACACGCCGCGGCGTTTTCCCTCATTGAAGGCCGCATGCTCGGTACGAAATACTCGAAGCCGGTCTCCGCGATCGTCGCGAACTTCACGCCGCCGGCGAACGGGAAACCTTCGCTGCTTCTCCATGAAGAAGTCGAAACGCTTTTCCACGAATTCGGCCACATCATGCACCAGACGCTGACGAAATCGCCGTATGCTTCACTTGCGGGATCGAGCGTCGCCCAGGACTTCGTCGAAGCTCCTTCGCAGATGCTGGAGAACTGGGTTTGGAATAAAGAGATTCTGAAGAAAATCTCTTCGCACTATAAAACCGGGAAACAGCTTCCGGACGACCTCATCGCGAAGATGATCGCCGTAAAGACCTTCAACCAGGGGTTTGATTATTGCCGCCAACTCCTCTTCGGACTCTTCGATATGAAGATCCATTCTGCAAAGGGAAAACTCGACGTCACGAAGCTCTACGCTTCGATGCAGAAGGAGCTCTTCGGCTACGAAATCCTCGCGGGCACCCACTTTCCGGCGAGCTTCGGTCACCTGATGGGCGGGTACGATGCCGGCTACTACGGCTACCTCTGGTCGGAAGTTTACGCGCAGGACATGTTCTCGCGATTCGAACACGACGGACTTCTCAATTCGCACACCGGCGGCGAATACCGAAAAGCCGTTCTCGAGTCAGGAAATACGCGTCCTGCGATCGATCTCCTGCGTGAATTCCTCGGTCGAGAGCCGAATAATCAGGCGTTTTATAAGAAGCTCGGAATCTAGTTGCGGTCGCCTCTGGCGGACATCGACCCGCGCTGGGCGCGGGTCTTTCCCTAAAATCCTGTTTTTTCCCGGCTTTTCGAGATCAGAAGCCGAAATTGCCGCATCGCATTAGAGACACTACTCCCTTGCGTTCGCGAGTACCTCCGCATAAAACTCAGGTAATGAAAAAATTAAAGCGCCTCATCCAGCAACTGCTGAACGGCAACGGACGCATCGCCCTCGCCTAATCTCGGCAACTAGGTTCGACTCGGATGAGCCGGCTTCGCCGGACCGTAGGGACGAACTGTTCTAGGCTAGTCGTAGTAGTTTGGCGTCGACGTCGAATATCAATGAGGTGCAATCCTGGGGCGGCAGATCCTCCGGATCGATCATCTTTTTCTTCACACGGAAGACGAGCTCGTTCGTCAGGTCGGCCGAGTCTTTATCCCGAAGCGGATCGAGGAGCGCCTTTGCTTCGACGAGTCCGCCGCAGGCTTCGATGAATCCGTCGGAAAGCAGGACGATCCGGTCTTCGGGCTCGAGGATCACTTCTTGTTCACTGAATTTCGTCGGATCGGAATTCGCGATGCTGAGCGATTCGCCATGGGCGGCGTGAATCTCGAACCCCTTCCCCTTGCGCGCATGAAAGAACGCGCTCTGTCCGAGATGAAGGTAGCGAAAGCGGAAATCCTTCCGATTCAAAATCCCGTAGAAGATCGCCAACCGATCTTTCTCTTTCAGTCCGAGAAGGAGTTCGTCCGCGATCAGCTTCACAGTTTCGCTCGCGGGCCGTGCTTCGTCGCGCGAGAGCTTCATCGTCATACGCATCAGCGCCGAGAGGAACGCGCTCGAAAGTCCGTAACTTGAGGAATCCGACATGAGAATCGAGATACGCGAATTATCCTTCGATTCGGCGAGATCGAAATGGTCTCCGCCCTTGAGTCCGGCGAGAAAGCGCGACCGAATCTGGAGGCCGCGGACCGCCGGATAGCGGTTCGGAAGACGCGCCTTCTGAAGGCGCTCGGCGAGTTTGACATCTTCGTCGAGCGCACCGAGGAGTTCGTTGAAAGAACGGTGGAGCTCGCCGACTTCGCTCCACATGCGAAGGTGTTGGTGAAGACGGAATTTGCTCTCGAGCTCCGCGCGACGGAATGGATAGACGACGAGATCATCGACCCGTTCGGCCGCTTCGTCATCCCAGTCCCACACTTGAGAATCGTCCGGCCAGATGAGGAAGACGCTGCGGCTATGCCGATCGACGGAGTTTAGAAAGAGGCGAAGATCGGCACGTCCGCTATCGACGAAAAGGATCGGCCCCCAGGATTCTGGCGCACCCGAGTGCGCCTCATTCCATTCATAGCTCGCGGCTTCGTCACCGAGAACCTGTTTGAGTGCGCCGATCCACCGTTTCTCAGTCGATACGGAATCTGCAGCGACGGTAATCAGGCGGTCGTTCATAGCGTCCTTTTAGAAAGCTCGGAAAATCGTTTGAAACAGGTACCGCATATCTCGAATCGGCACACTTCCCGATCCGAGGTCTTCACTAAACCAGGCGAAATTCACTTCGGCGCGCGAGGTACGAATACCGAGACCCGCCGATGGGTACCGGCTACCGAAACCAGCGCGGAGAAAAATTCGATCGCCCGCCGTAAACTCGAGACCGGCGGCGAAATGGGAAATCAGGCTCGTGCCCGACGCGTTCGTCGCGTCTCGATAAGCGAACTGACTCGAGAGCGACCATCCCGCAGAAATCTTCGTTAGAAAACCGAGTGAAGAATCGAGCGACATCTTCTCGTCGGGAATCGAGCCGCTCGGATTTTTCGCGGCGACGACCATCGGCGTACCCGAAAGATGAAGACCGGCAATATTCCGCGCGACGACGTTGATCGAGGGTTGGTACATGTACGGAAGCGTGAGGGCCATCCCGAGGTTATGGGAGAAACCCTTCCCTTCCGCGATTCCTTCGCTCCAGCCCGCATTCGTGTTCGTAGCCGGCGTCGAGACGTCGCCCGAAGCTTGGTTCACATACTGAAGGACGTAACCGATGCGAAGCACGCCGGACGCCAGCTTAAGGCCATAGCCCGCCGACGGAATGAATTGGTAACTCGTGCGATAGCGAATGTTCGTTCCGTCGGACTCGGCCATGAGGCGAG
>JBBQMV010000037.1:0-13428 GCA_038329315.1 Bdellovibrionia bacterium
TGGATCGGAATCGTTCTCTTCGCAGGATGTGCCGCCCCGTCGGCTCCGACACCCGCACCCACTCCGACCATGCTTTTCGACGTCGAATCGATCGACGCGCTTCATCTGATTCCGGGGCCGCCCGTGGTAGGATCCCAGGAATATAAGTCGGATTTTGCGACGCTAATGCATCTCCAAAAAACGCGCACGAAGTCCGAATGCGCGCGTGCAAGTGAAGAAGTCGATTCGCGTATGCTCTTCACTTTCTTCACTGCCCCACGCGGACCATTAACCAACTCAGAAGTAGAGACCCTCAAACCACTTTTTAATCGGGTTTTAATCGAGGGCCGGCCAGTTTGGTCGAGATTGAAAAAACACTATGCACGTCTTCGTCCTTACATCACGGATCCGAAGATTCATCCGTGTATCGAACGGGAGAATACCTTCGCGTATCCGAGCGGACATTCAGCGGGCGGGAGACTCCTCGCGGATATTCTCGCCGACCTCTATCCAAGCCGCGAAAAGGCGATTCGGGACCGCGGAGAAGAAATCGGATACGATCGCCTGGTCGGTGGGGTTCATCACCCGAGTGACGTACGGGACGCACGGATTCTGGCTGACGCAGTTTACGAAGCCCTGAAAAAGAATCCGAATTTCACGCAGGAATTTAATGCGCTGAAAAGGAAAAAGCCGTGAAATTTTCGCTCTGCCTTACTTTCGGATTATTCCTCCTCGGAGCCTGCACGGACTCGAAGGTCCGAGCGCGCGAATGTGAACAACTTTATGCCGAAACGGGAGATCTCCAGTACCACGGCCAAAAGGATTGTCGGGCGGCCGCGGCGGCTCGCCTCGACGACGTAAAGCGGAAAACGAACGAAGCTGCTAGAGAACGACGCGTGATTCGAGACTCGAAGCAGCTGAATCCGGAAAAGCCCATCGAATCGGACGAAGTAAAGGAGCGCCTTTATTCGGTTTTTCGGACGAAAATATGCAGAGATCTGGCGCAGTCGAACTCGACGGCAAAGATGAAGCTATCGATGTTTATTTATAAAGAAAGCGAACCCATTTATTCGCTTCATGCCCTATTCTCCCCGGGCACGGCCGATATGCAAACCTCGCTCTATACGCTGAAAGGTGCGCGCTACTGCGTGGACGGAGGTATTTCAGGTGGAGACTGTATTCATCGCCTTTCCGGCCGCACGCAGACCGGGGCCGAGGTCACCACCGGTACGGTTCCTGAGCTCAAAGCGCTTTTAAAGTGCCCGTGAATTCAGCGTTTATCTGATTCTCGATTGAGCACACTTTCACTTCGAGCGCCCGAATGATCGCGGAGCTATTCAGCGAGTAATCGAATTTTTCACCTTCAGGCAGATGAATCATACCCTTTTGGATTACGCGTTTTTTTGGAACGAGAAGCTTCGCGATGATTTCTTCGGAATAGCCGAGTTCGCGTGCGAAAAGCTGGCCTATTTCGAGCGGCGTTAGGCGAGTGAGTCCGCCGAAATGGTAGAGGGCACTTTTCGGTGCGCGGTCGATCATGGCTTCGATGGCCGCGACGGCGGAGGAAACGCTGGCCCAGGATTGGTATTCATCATCGCGGAGTTCGAACTTCGTTCCGGATTCGAGAGCCTTCCGGAGACGGTCAAATAGCGAAGGTCGCCACGGATGGGACGATCCCACCAGAGGCGAAAGGCGAAGGATGGAAGCGCTGTTCGAGCGCCCGCGCACGAGGGTCTCCCCGCTAGCTTTCAGCTTTCCGAGTAGGTTCATGGGCGAAATGTGATCGGACTCTAGATAATTTCCCCGCGTTCCGTCGAAAACATTCGAACCCGAGACGTAGAGAAACTTTGCGGACATGATTTCTGCCGCATGCAGAACGTCACCCACCCCGGAAACGAAGACTTTATCGGCCATTTTCGGATTCTTATCGACCCATTCGGGGTCTTCCGAGCCAGCCAAATAAATCACCGCATCGGGCTTTTGCGCGTAGATAATTTTTCGCATCCCACCGACGTCTCTGACGTCGATCGGTAACGATAGTACTCCTTCGAGAGGTACTTGGTTTTTTGCGTAGGTCACGACGACTCGGGCCCGCTTACGCAAAGATCGCGCAAGATGGGAACCGAGGAATCCATTTCCTCCGACGATGACTACACCAAGCGCTCTCGCGCGACTTACCATGACTCAAACGATACCCGAATCGCTTCGGTTTTTCGACCATGGTGGACTCTCGTTTCGAGGCCCATTCCCGTCCTTGAGTGACCCGAGCGGAATCCGCCCGGGCCCTACTCCTTGAGGAGGGGGAGGGGGCTCTCGCATCCTTGCGAGAGCCCACCATGAATCGCTATCATCTTAGTCATCTGGTCATTTGCCGATCTAAGAGCCTTAGCTCAGCAATTTTACGGCTACGGAGTTCGACTGGTTCGCTTGACCGAGCACGCTGACGCCGGCTTGCATCAGAATGTTATTCCGGGTCATTTCCGAGACTTCTTCGGCGAAGTCCGTATCACGGATACGGCTGTTCGCAGCGGAGAGATTTTCGTCAGAAATCGCGAGGTTGTTGATCGTCGATTGGAGCCGGTTTTGGAGGGCTCCAAGATCGGCGCGGATGGAGTTCACCCGAACCAGACCGTCGTCGATCACCGAAAGCGAGAGCTGAGCCCCCTGCTTCGTGGCCACCGATTCTCCGCCCATTTTCAGGGCATCGAGCGAAGCGTCCGAACGTTCACCGTTATAGACGATCCGATCGAGGATCGGGTTGTTCTGCGTACCGACTTGTACTTCAAAGATGCCTGCCTTCCCGTTCAGCAGCGGGGTGCCGTTAAACTGGGTTGCGTTGGCGATTCGATCGATTTCTTGCTTCAGAGCTTGATACTCTCGGTCCGTGAACTGACGTTCCGTATCTCCGATGGTATCCGAGGCTGCCTGGATGGCCAGTTCCCGGAGACGAATCATGATATTCGAAATTTCGTTTAGTCCACCTTCCGACACCTGGATCAGCGAGACGCCATCTTGCGCGTTTCGCTTCGCCTGGCGCATACCGCGAATCTGGGCCCGGAGGTTTTCCGAGATGGCCAGACCGGCAGCATCGTCTCCCGCATGGTTAATGCGGCTACCCGAAGCTAATTTTTCGAGCGACTTATCCAACGCCATTCGTGTTTGTGACATCGTACGCTGGGCGTTCAGCGCGGCGACGTTTGTATTAATTCGTAAACCCATATGCTTAGACTCCGTTCATGATAAAATAACCTCCGTGTTAACGTTTCGAGATCCCTCTCGAACCGACCCAATCCATGGGATTTGTTTGCTCCCCGGCCCACTTCCACCATGGAAGTGCGCCTACTGACTTCCTCCGGGTTAAGCAACTCCGTGCCGCTCCCGAGGAAGAAACCTGATTGTCCCCGATGTCTCAAGGTGCGGGGGCTGACCCGCGGCCTTCGTTCACACCATCTTGGGTAAACGTCGGCCGCGGGTCGATCCCACTCCAGGAAACAAGCGCGCTCACGCGCGCTTCGGGTAGAAAATTTTTAAGTATTTACGTTGATCTCATCAACCCTGCCCCCCTCCGAGCAGGCTAAGTGCCGTTTTGATCGTCGTATTCGCCTGACCCAGGACCGATACTCCAGACTGCATGAGGATCTGGTTCCGAGTAAGGTTCGTGGATTCTTCGGCCACGTCCGCATCGCGAATCCGAGAATTCGCAGAAGCCATGTTCTCTTTCGAGACTTGAATATTATTGATGACCGACTGGAGTCGGTTTTGGAGTGCACCGAATTCGGCCCGCATCGAAGTGACCGAGCCGATTGCTTGGTCGATCGACGCCAGAGAGTTCTGAGCGCTAATCTTATCCGCGACGTTCGAGAGATTCATCCCGATGGCGATTGGGCTGACGTCGGCGGCGCCGGATTCGAAGAGCTTTACCCGATCGGTGAGCGGATTATTGCTGGTACCGATTTGGATTTCGAAAGCTTGGGCCGAACCGTTCAGCAGCGGCACGTTATTATAGACGGTGCTCTTGGCGATCCGATCGACTTCTTGAAGAAGTTGGCCGAATTCAAGGTTCAGGAATCCGCGTTCCGTCGGACCGACGGTATCGGAAGAAGCTTGCACTCCGAGTTCGCGGAGTCGGATGAGGATGTTCGAAACTTCGCTCATTGCGCCTTCGGCGACTTGAACGAGTGAGATACCGTCTTGAGAATTGCGTTCCGCTTGGCCTAAGCCGCGAATCTGAGCGCGAAGGGATTCGGAGATGGCGAGACCTGCGGCGTCGTCGCCCGCGTGGTTGATTCGAGAACCCGAGCTGAGTCGCTCAAGGGTCGTATCCAACGAGGCTCGAGTATTGCGCAAATTTCTTTGCGCAATGAGAGCAGGCACGTTTGTATTAATTCGTAATCCCATACCTTCCTCCTTGAAGATGCGTCGGCCAATCCATGGCCAAAGGGATACTAAACTTGTCTTGCGGCTTGTCTTGTTTCGGACCCGACTCCCAAGCTTCCAGCCCGGGGATCGATTCCGCTTACATGTGTCTCATCGGACCCTGGACGGGGAACTTAATAAAAAAAACGGGGCCCCCACGTTTTTTTTCGTGGGAGCCCCGTATACGAATTAAATCAGAGAGTTAAGGTCGTAAGAATCTTCGACCTCAGGTCGAACAGGATTAAGCCGCGTAAGAATAGTCGTCGTCGGCGTGCCAGATATCATAGAGAGTGACGCCCTTTTCGGTGCGAAGCCACTTCGTAGCGTGATCCGGAGGATCCATACCGAGGCATTTCGTTGCGAAAGCGTGAATTGTCATCGTTTCGCCGGTGGCAACGACTTTGAAGTCTCCGTTCGGCTGCTTGGTGACTTTGCAGGTCATCTTCGGATTAGACACGAAGAAGAGGTCCTGACCGTCTTTCAGCGTTCCGTTTTTGACGAAGTCGTTCAAATCGAATTTACCCTTTTTCTTGCTCATGAATAGCTCTCCTTTAAAGAGGTGTGGAAAGAAGCGCCGGAATCTTGACGAACGAGGTGCTCTTCCTAAGGTACGGATCGGTCGAACGAGGTGGGATATTGAGTTAGTGTATAAGAATGGCGGCCTCCGTCGGTACCCCCCTCACTTGGCGAGTCCTTTCCCCGGAGAACCGCCGCGAGTATTCGAATCTGATCGACCAGGCCTTCGGGCTTGAGGCGCCGAAATCCTATTTGAAAGACTTTCCGGTCTGGGATCCCGAAATCGTTCCGGCGCCTCATCGGCATCAAGTCGGCGGATTTCATGGAACTCGCCTCGTTTGTACTGCTTCGATTCGGATTGCGAATTATCGCTTTTCGGACGGAATTATCACGTGTTTCGGCTTGATCGGTGCGGTCGCTACCCATCCGAATTTCACGAGTAAAGGATATGCCTCCGAAGCGATCGCGCTGGTGATTCACGAAGGGGATCGTCGTAACGTGAATGTGTTTGCCCTCTGGGGTTCGGAAAGCCCGATCTACCGAAAGCGCATGTTCGAATTCGGTGGCAAGCAGCTTCGCATACCGTTGAAAGCGCTCGTTCTTCGGAAGCCTAGCATCGAGGGTTTCGAGTTCCGCTCGGGATGGGATGCGGAGATTGCGATTCATCTACTCGCGAGAAAGTCTGGCCTTCAGTACGAAGACGCTGATCTACTTTGGCTCTCTCGGCATCCAAACGTCGAATGGAGGACGCTTCGGGTCGATGGAAAATGTTTGGCTTATTGTGCGTGGAACCGCGGGATCGATTTGCCAAACATCATTCATGAACTCGATGGCGAACCAACCGCATGCGTAGCCCTTTTGAAATTACTCCAGGATCGTTATCCCGATCTCGAATGGATTACCCATCCAGATATCCCCGCACGGTGGAAGATCACAGGCGCCGAGAACGGCATTATCGAACCACTCGCCCAATTTCGTTTGGGTACGCTCGAACGTGAGCGTATCGATACGGTTTGGTTTACCGGAATGGATTCATGCTGATCGACTCGGGTGTATAGATCTTAGACACCTCCCCGACGTGTGAACAGGCTCCCAATAGAACAAGGGCTAGCATGGGCCTATAGGCGCCAGCCACGACGCTCGCTTCGGCACCTTTTTCGCTAATCTATTCTTCAATGAAAACCGTTCGTTTTAATAACGATCTTGATCGCGAATTCTTCCGTGTTTTGAGTTCACGTATCGATGCCTACTTTAGGTCGACGCGAAAACGCCGGTTTGCAAATATTTCGATGTGGCTGAAAGCCGGATTTTTTTTCGCAGCCTACTGGACCTGTTGGTCGATGATCGTATTTGGCGGAGTTTCTGCGGGAGTGGGATTCACGCTCGCGCTCGGGATGGGTTTTTTCGGAACCTGCAACGCTTTGAATATTTCGCATGACGCTAGCCACTTTACGTTCGCGAAAGCGAAATGGAAAAGTTCGGTTCTCTTTTGGATTTCGATAAACCAGCTCGGGCTCTACGCCCATTTCTGGGATCTCGGACACAATAAATCGCATCACTACAAAACTAATATCGCCCACGAAGACGTCGGAATCGATGCCGGTGGCGCGCTCCGATTCCATGGCGACGTCGAATGGAAACGGATTCACCGATTCCAACACTGGTACGCATTCCCCCTTTATTCGATTTACACGCTTCTCTGGGCCGTATCGCGAGACTGGCGCGTGCTCAAAGAAGGAATTATAAACGACGCCGTACGTGTGAAGCTTTCGAAGATCCGTATCGCAGAACTCGTGTTCGTGAAGATTTTCTACTTCACATACATCCTCGCCGTTCCGATGCTTTATTCCCCGTTCACCTGGAAACAGGTCCTCGTCGGTTTTTTCGCGATGCACGCCGTACTTTCACTTTACGTCGCCTTCACTTTATTTTCGTCTCACTTAAATTCACTCGTGCAAGTCTTCGAACTTGGCGAAGAGACGAAGCTCGAACATTCCTTTGTACGTCACCAGTTTCTGACGACGGCGGACTTCTATCCGGATTCACGCATCGCGAATTTTTTCCTCGGTGGATTTAATTCGCATGTGATTCATCATCTTTTTCCGAAGATCAGCTCGATTCACTATCCGGCCCTCGCCCCGATTTTAGAAGCTACGGCCGCGGAATTCAAAATGCCTTACATCAAGGCGACGCTTCCGGAGCTTTTCTTTTCCCATCTCGCGCATCTGAAACGAATGGGCCGTAAACCTATTCACAAAGCCTCGCTTCGTTCGAGGAAAGCGGCCTAAAATAAAAAAACCCCGAACCGATGCGGTCCGGGGTTTTTCTGTGGTTGGGACTTTGGGGACGAACTGAATTAAGGCTGAGTTAGGCGGTCTTCGATTTTTTCGAGAAGTGCGCGAAGGCTCGTCGCGTAGGTCGAAAGTTTTTCATTCGAATCGGTGGCTTTCCATTTGAACCCCGGAACCGCGAGGCCTTTGTCGTCGAATTTAAATTCGAACGATTTCGGAGTAGCGACGGCGCGTTCGGCTTTTACCTTCGCGACGGCTTCCGGCGAAAGGGGAACGCCCGTAGCATCGAGAAGCACTTCTTCTTTCGAAGCGGCTTCTTCGATCATGGCCATGTGTTTAGACTCTTCGACGTTCAGCATTTGGCGAAGAAGCGCGCGATTTTTCAATCCACGTTTCATGAGTTCACCTTTCGTCACGTCCGGAAGCTTCGTGAAGCCGATGCATTCCGTGATCCGAGATTTCGGCTTCATGAAGGCTTTCGCGATCGTGTCGTGGGACGTGTAAGAACCTGCTTCGAGAAGTGAGACGTAGCCTTCGCCCTCTTCGATCGGGTGGAGGTCGACACGGTCGAGGTTTTCGCGAAGGGCGATTTCGTGCGTGGCCTTGTCGTCTGTGGCGAGAACGCGAGCCGGAATGCGATCCATACCTGCGAGCTTCGAGGCGCGAAGTCGACGTTCGCCGGCGACGACCTTATAGCGATCTCCGTCTTGGACGACGAGGATCGGTTGGAGTACGCCGTGCATCTTGATCGAGTTCGCGAGGCCTTCGATTTCGGAATCTTCGAAGTGCGTACGAACTTGGAGTTCGGAGGCATCGACTTTTTCGACCGGCACGAAGTTAATCATGAAGGTCGTAAGATTTTTAAGTCCAGAATGCGTGGATCCCGCGGTTACCCGCGCGGTCGAATAGAGTTGCTTGAGGTATCCGCTACCTTCACGGGTCTTAATCTTTGGGTTTTCTTTTTCTGCGCTCATTTTTGATTCTTCCTTAGGTGGAAACGAGTTCTTCGGTAAGTGAGTTCACGTCTTGCGCAGCAACGCCGCGCGGATTCACGTCCCAAACCGTAGTACGGCGCTTGGTCGCTTCGTTCATATCGGCTGCGCGGTTCATCACCGTCTTCGTGCAGAACTCAGAGAACTGAGAACGAAGTTCGCCGAGCACTTCTTGGGAGATCACTTCGCGGTTGTCGTACATGTTCGGAATGATCTTCACCGTGAGGTCCCGTTGGAACTCGCGCTGCATTCCTTCGATCGTCGCCATGACGAGTGACATGCCGTGGAACGAGAGTGGGTTCGTCGAACACACCACGTTTACGAGATTCGAAGCGACGAGCATCGACCCGTTTAGGATCGAGGCGGCCGGATTCGTGTCGGCGACGATGAGGTCGTACTGACTTTCGATTTTCTTGATTGCTTCGCCGAGGCGGTATTCACGACGCGCCTTGTTATTTAACGGAATCTCGATATTGCAAAGGCCGAGGTTCGCCGGAACGAGGTCGAGCCCGGGAGCGACGGTCATGATCGCGTCCGCGAGAGGAAGATCGTTGATCAAGACGTCATAGATCGTCGGACGCTCGTGCCCATCGAGGATGTCGAGGTTCACCGAGAGGTGCCCTTGGCCGTCGAGATCGATGGCGAGGACTTTGTAGCCCATCATGGCGGCCCGCATTACGTATTGAGCGGTGAGGGTCGATTTGCCGGTGCCGCCTTTCACATTGTAAAACATTTGGATTTTATGCTGCGGCGCTTCAGGACTGAAGCCGGTCGCCGCGGCGACCGATTCGAGATCCGCGGATTCGACCGGAATTTGGGGTCCGGCCGACATCGCGCCGATTCCGTTCGAGCTCTCCCGGAGATTCCGGAAGTACGCTTGCATGCTCTCGAGTGAGATCATCTTGCGATCGACGTTGCCGACTTTTTTGCGACCGACCGTGAGTAAACCCGATGACTCGAGTTCCGGTACGAGCGACTTATCGATTTTCGCGATCGCCGCGAATTCGGCGGGCGTGAAATGGATTTCCTTGAATGAGGCCATCCCTGAGGTCCTTCCTTGGGGCTCGAAAAATATTCGAGGGTGGTACTGCGTTCACTTCCGAGCGGGGCTTGATCCTTCAAGCCCGAAATTGCCGGCGCTTAGTACTACTCGCCTGTGCTGGAATTCTGTCGAGCGCGCGAGAGGCGCGCAACTAAAAACGGCTCGATCTCGCGCGGAAGCTCAGAATTCCTGGGTCATGAAAAGCATCGGTCGCCGCGGCGACCGGTCCGAAACCGAACATAAAGCCTTGGGCAATTGTGCGTTTCAGTTACCGGAAATTTAAACACTGCGGGTCACTAAGCTGGTCGATCGAGCAGGTCCATTCGGCTTCAGGTTGGCGGGTCGAACCGAAGCGCACAAAATCGGTCGCCGCGGCGACCGATTTCCAAGTAACGGAAACGCACAATTGCCCAAGCGTTTGCGAGAGGGATCGAAAGACATGCCAAACCGGTCGCCGCGGCGACCGAGGACTTTCGAAACTTAGCTCGAGGCGCTTTGATAGCGTCGAAGGCCCTTACGCCAAAACCAAACATCGAAAACAGAGAAACCGACTAAAACCAAAACCACCCCGACGGTCTCCTTCAGGCTAAGCCCGAAGAGAAGTGCTCGGGTCGGAACCGATCCGATAAACGCGAACGGGAGAATGGTCATGATCGTGTAACGAATCGCGGCCGGAAAAATCCCGTCTGGTTTCGTCGCCAGTCCGAAAAATTGGAAGTAGAGACGAGTGATCGCCCAGCTCCGGTCCGTCCAAAAAACCCAGACCGCAAACGCGAAGCGAAGGAGCACTGCCGAAGCGACCCCGACCGCGAGCCATAAAGGTAAAAGCGCCCAGCGCCAGCCGCCCGCGAATCCGGCCTCATCCGCGTATTTCACCGCGATGCCGATCCCGAGGAAGAAGTTCAAAATCGAAGTCAAACTCATCCACCGGGTGAGTGCGAGGAATGCCGGGTTGATTGGCTTCGTGAGTAAGATATCGAGCTCGCCCTTATTCACGAGATCCGAGAACTGCCAGAAGTTCCGCTGAAAGAAAGTCGCGTTGATCGCGTCGGACGCGAAAAAGATCCCGAGGAAGAAGAAGACCTGGGGCTTAGTCCACCCGACGAGGGTCGAAGTGTTCGCGTAGATCACCGTGAAGAGAGCGAACTCGACACCGATCCAAACGAGATCGGTGAACAACATCGTGAAGAAGTTCGTCCGGTAGACGGCTTCACGAACGAAGTTCGTTCGGATCTGGGTAACGAAGAGGCGAGAGTATTTCGTAAGGGTCGACATATCGGATCAGCCCCCGAGCGAAAGATAACGTTTGATGCTCATTTTCCAGGAGAGCTGGACGAGCGCCCAAAGCCCGAAGATCCAAAGCAAAGCGATGCCGACCGCGTTCGCGAACTCGGCGTTTGACCACCGGCCGAGCGCGTACTGGGCCGGTCCGTAAACATAGAGATAGAAAGGGAGCGATTTCCACATCCAGGTCATCGAGGCCGGAAAGAGCGAAAGCGGAAGGAGCTCGCCGCACAAGATCTGGACGATCATGTTTTTCACCATGAGCATCGAGTAGGCCTCTTCCCAGAGAAAAGCCAAAGTCGCGATGATCGCTCCGATTTGGTAGGCGATAATGTTTCCGAGCCCGGCCAAGCCGATCGCCATAATCATCCGGGGCGCCGAAACGACGTCCGTAAAAAACGAAGCGGTGATTCCGATCACGAGGCAGACTCCAGAAATAAAAAGCTTCGGCGCGAGGCCTCGGATGTAGACGAACTCGACGACGCCGGTCGGACGAAGGAGGTAGTTCGAAAGTCCGCCTGAGCGAATCATCTCGACGAGTTCGAAGTCGTGATCTCCGCCGCGGATCTGGGTAAATAGAATCGAGACGAAGGTGTATGCGAGCATCTGCTCGTAAGTGAGCCCGCCGATGAGTTCTTGGTGTCCGAGCTTAAAGAGCGCGTACCAAAGCACCCACTGGATCGCGGCCGGAACGAATGCGGCCCCGAAGACCCCGAGGAAGAATTCGAAGCGATACGCGGTCGCGTCTTGAAACCCATTTTTCAGCGCGGCGATCCGCCACTGAATCCGGGGGAGCCGAAGGCTAGACATGGAGGGGCTTCCGTACGCCGCCTTCGGAGTAGATTCGGCTGATGACCGATTCGAGACTTTGCTCTTCGATTCCCATGTCGAGGATCGTCGCCTTCGCCATGATCGACTGAAGCACCCGGATGACCGAATCCTTGTTCGTCTCTATATAGAGTGTAGGAATCGCTCCGCCTTCCGAACCGGCTTCGGACTCTTCGCCACCGGCATCCGTTTCACCGATGGTAACCGCTTCGGGTTTCACGCCCGCGAGGGTCGCGACATCGTCGACTGACATCGTCTCTTTCAGATGGACGCGCAAACGGCATTCGCCTTCCCGAAGAAGCTTCGAAGGAGATCCGTCGAAAATCATCTCGCCGGTCTTCATGATCATGACCCGCGAGCAGAGGCGCTCGATGTCGTCCATGTTGTGGGAGGTGAGAATGATCGTCGCCTTTTCCTTTTGATTGAACACCTTCAGGAAGTCGCGAAGTTTCTCGGCAGCCAAAACGTCAAGCCCGATCGTCGGCTCGTCGAGGAACACGACCTTCGGCCAGTGAAGGAGTGCGCCGATGAGTTCCATCTTCATCCGCTCGCCGAGAGACAAACGGCGGATCTGGGTTTGGAGAAGTTTCGTCACGTCGAGAAGCTCCGACAGAGTGCCGAGCCGCTCCTTATACTTCGCATCCGGAATTTCGTAGATCGCCTTCAAAAGATCGAACGCGTCCGTCGCCGGGAGATCCCACCAGAGCTGGGCCTTCTGACCCATGACGAGTGAGATCGCATGGCGAAAAGCCATCGTCCGGTCGAACGGGCGAAAACCCATGACCGTAGCTTCCCCGGAAGTAGGCGGGATTAGGCCCGAGAGAATTTTCAGAAGAGTTGTCTTGCCGGCGCCGTTCGCGCCGATCAGGCCGACGAACGCGCCGGGTTCGATCGTGAAGGAAACTTCCTTCAGAGCGACGTGTTCGACTTTCTTAGGACGAACGAGGAGATCGAACACTCCTTTCATTCCCTCGCCTTTTTGGGTCGAGGTAAAGACACGGCGAACTTTATTCACAGAAATCATCGGAGCGGAGGCGTTTGGTTTCGTCATGGTGTGCGAATCAGAAAGTCGAAGCTTCGCGAGTTCCGGAGAGGGCCGCTTTCGAATCCGTTATTCCGGTCACGAAGGCATTATATCGGGTGATGATTGGTTTTCCTTCGCCGAGTCCCGTGGCCGCGAGTGCGCGGTCCGAGAATCCCGGAGCGATCGGGAAAGCCGAAATCAGGTACGGAAGTTTTTCGGCCGAGTCGCGCATCGAGTAAACGAGGAGCTCGGAGTTACCGCCGGTCTCGGCGCCCTTCACCGTAAACGGAACGAAGTCGGTGCGAATCTCGACCGTGCGTCCGCCACCGAGCGTGAGGGTTTCGGTGAGGCGACGGCCATGGAGGTTCGAGTAATCGAAGCGACGAAGCGACTGAGCGGTGCCATTCGACTTACGTAAGATTTTCAGCGCAGCCCGGTCGGCTGGATTGCCGGTTGGATTATTCGCGCGGAATGCGATTTGGCCAGCGAAGTAGGAGATGTTCATGAAGAGTCCGCCGTCGCGGGGGATCGGAGAGATCGAACCCTTTTCGAGACCGAATCCATTCTCGATGTCGGGACGAACCCAGCGCAGGCGTTTGAACCCGTAAGGCGTCTTTAAAATAGAGAGGAGGTATCCGTAAGTGTGTTCGAAGCCGGCGAACACGATGCGGTCGTCGCGTTTCGCCACGTCGGCTTTAGCAAGCACCAGGTCGATGAGCGCGGGCTGGATGATGATGGCCTTCGCATTTTCGTCGAAGTTAATCGAGCGGCCCCAAAGTTTTTTCACGTTGCCGGCGATCCGACCTTCGCGGGAGAGGCGCTTCAGGAAATCGGGAGCGATATTTTTCAGAATTGCTTCGATGGCGGCGGGATCCGTAACGGCCGCGACGGCTCGGGCGATACCCGCCCAAGGACAGTCGAGGGCCGTCTCTCCGTCGGCCGTGATCGGGCAATTCCCTTCGGCCGAGTTGTCAGCGCGAACCGTGGAAAGGAGGGAAAGGATCAGAACCAAAACGAGCACTCCGAAGACTTTCATAGTGGCCCGTGGCTATCACG
>JBBQMV010000038.1:0-13321 GCA_038329315.1 Bdellovibrionia bacterium
GCGGAAGTTTTTGTCGGAGATGACGACGGGATATTTAAAGAAGTCGACGAGGTGTTTCGGGAAGTACTGTCCGACGAACTTGAGCCCCGCGATGAAGGCTCCGGAAAGGAACTGAGGGACCGGAACGGGATTTCCACCGGCGAGTCGAATCGCGTGGGTGAGGGCGACGACGCCTTCGCCGGTCACGTTATAAATCCCGGATTTTTTCCCTTCGAGCGCGAGAAGAATCGCGTTCGCCATGTCGTTCTCATTGATAAACTGCCACATCGGATCGTAACCGAGGAGTACGGGGCACATCGATCCACGCAGAAAGAGCGAGATCTGGTTCATAATCCGGATGCCGATAATATTCGTCGGGCGAAGAATCACCGTCCGAACTTTTGGATTTCGGAGTGAGAACGCAACCGAAACATTATCAAGTTCGACGGCGTCGACGACTTCCGGATAGGTCTGGCTCGCGAGTAGGGGATCTTCTTCAGTGATATAGAGATGGTTATGCTGGTGAGCACCATAGACGTGAAACGTCGAGAGCACCACGAAGGACTTCACTTTATATTTGAGCGCGAGATCGAGCAGGCTCCGCGTGCCGAGTACATTCAAATTGAAGCGCTGAGTTTTCCGAAGGCGTGCGGCGGCGGGTACCCGGCCGAGGTGAATCACGGCGTCGAATTCATGGGTTCGGAACACATCCGCCATCTTTCTTTGGCGATAATCGATTTGGTAAAACTTTCCGGGAAACTCGCGGCCTTCGGGCATCGGCCGCGGGTCGACTCCGACGAGTTCGTATTTTTTCTGGAGAACTTCGGCGACGATTTCCGCGAGGCCTCCAGATGCGCCCGTGATCAGAATCTTCATCATATTCCGGCTCCCGTAAAAATCCGCTCGCCGCGTGCCTTCAGTCCGATTTCGAGTTCGGAACGAATCGCGGTCCGAACGATTTCTACTTTTCGGTACACCTCGGCATCCGGTTCGTCGGGATTGCAATCGAAAATGATCGGTTCTCCGAAACGAATCGTGATTTTCGTCGGTATGGGAAGAAGGGTCGGCAAGACAGGAATATAGGGAATGCCGAGCATTTTTGCGAGAGGCGAAAGCTTCGAGAGACTCGGAAGCATTTCCTCACAACCGATGATCCCAATGGGAATAATAGGAGTTTTCGTTTCCATCGCGAGTCGCACGAATCCGGTCCCGAATTTTTGGAGTTCGTAGCGATCGAAGATGGTCTTCCCGCTTCCAGCGACGCCTTCCGGAAAGACCATCACACATTCGTCATTCTCAAGCAGCGTTTTCGCGTTATGAATATCGCCAGTGATTTGGCCATTTCTGGAAAAAAATGTGCTGATGAAAGGAAGTGAAGGTGCCCAGCGTTCGACCATTCCGCGAACGAGGCGCGGCGGTTCGTGTTCGAGGAGAACTGAAGTCCCTACTAGCATCGCATCGATCGGGACTTGACCCGAATGGTTCGCGACGAGGAGGCAGCGGCCGGGCGGAATGTTTTGAATTCCGTTTGTAACGACGCGGAAATAGCTCCGATAAAACCAAAGTGTTGAGGCGAGTGAAGCCATAAGCGTCGGCGGACTCACGCCCCACGGATCAAATCCAGTCGACGCGAGTTTTTTTAACGCGCTTTCGACCTTCGCTTTCTCTTCTTTCGAGAGGTACGCCTCGATGAGTTTTTGCCTGAGCTGCTTGAGCATATCATTGAGTCTACCGAATGCCGGGGGGCGACAAGCATAGGAAAATATTGCTCTCTCTCCGAAACTGTTTCGGTCCGGAACCTCGTAGCCCGGTCAAGTATTCGTGAGTTTGTCCAAGTCGATTTCGCGAAGTTCCGGGACGAACCGAGCGATGGCGCCTACGACGGCCAACGTCATGATGCCTCCGAAATAGAACGACGGAATCAAACCGAAGACTTTCGCCGCGACGCCGCTCTCGAACTCGCCAAGTTCGTTTGAGGAGCCAATAAAAATGGAGTTCACTGCCGCGATCCGGCCCCGCATGCCTTCTGGCGAGCAAAGTTGGACGATCGAACCCCGGATCACCATGCTGACGCTGTCGAGAGCACCCGCTACGGCGAGGATGAAACAAGAGAACCAGATGTCTCGAGACGCGGCGAAAATGAGGATGCAGACGCCCCAACCCGCGACGACCCGAAGGAGCGTTTCCCCAGCATTCGCCGAAATCGGACGTTTTACTAACCAAAGGGTCATTCCGAGAGCGCCGACCGACGCGGAGGCTCGGAGAAAGCCGAGGCCTTGTGGGCCGACGTGGAGGATGTCGGAGGCTACGATCGGAAGCATCGCTTCGATACCCCCGAAGAGGACGGCGAACATGTCGAGCGAAAGGACCGAGAGGAGAAGGCGGTTATTAAAAACGAAACGAAGACCGGCGAGTAGTTCGGCCACGAACGATTTTTCGGTGCGCGTCGTTTTTCGAAACGGAGCGTGATCGTAGAGGATTGCGAGCGCGGCGAGAAGGGCGAGGAAGAGCGCGGAAGTACCGACGGCATAGGCGAGATTCATTCCCGAGAAACCGTAGAGGAGACCTCCGACGGCCGGTCCAATAATCGCCGCGAGCTTATAGGAAGAAGTCCCCGCGGCGACCGCACGTTTAAGCGCCTGTTTCGAAACGAGACGCGGAAGGAGAGCCTGAAAACTCGGAGAATAGAAACTTCGGGCAAATCCAGTGAGGAACGACGCCGCGTAAAGTTCGAACGGTGACGTCGCGATCCACGCCAAAATCATCGATGCGAGCGAGACGAGGAGTACTGCAGTAACGATCCGCTTCGGATTTACTCGGTCGACGATGTAACCCGCGAAGAGCGCAAGACCGAGCGCGGGAACCGCCTCGGCCAAACCGATTAATCCGAGGTTAAGCGGATTATGGGTGAACTGGTACATCTGCCATCCGAGGATGACCGACTGAAGCACGATCGCGAAGCTCCCGAAAAATCGGAGGGCAACGAGAAAATAAAAAGACCGAGGAAAGGCGCCGCCGTTAAATGGTGTCCCAGACATACCGTTCATTTTCGAGAGCATGATCGGCGAGCGATTTAATGAGATCGTCGTCGTTTTCGTCGATTTTATTGAAGTTCGATTTTGTTCGGCGCCGGACCTGACCCGCGAAAATCTCGAGAATTTCGCGTTCCTTTTTTGAGCCAGCTTCGCCGTTCGCTTTTACAGATGCGTCGACGCGACTGAGGACCGCCGACAGTACGAAGAGATCGATCATGATGTCAGCTAAACGTTTGGTCGCGAATTGTTTTCCGATGATGCTCTTCCCGTGCTTCCGGAGGATTTTGTCGGCGGCTCGCGCAAGGTCCCGTACGCCGTCTTCGAAGATTTCCGCTTGGGGTTTTACGAGGCTCGAAAGCTTCGTGAAAGTACCCTTTGCCGCTCCGACGCCGACTTCTTGGGTGACTCGGCGAAGGGCATATTCGGAGATCGTTCCGAACCCTTTGATCGGATCGTTGAAAATCCCTTCGAGCGATTTCGAAAGATCGGTAAGCTTCTTACCCGCGTCGTTCATCGCGGTGAGGGCGATAAAGAGGCGGAGAATTTCGTTCGTGCCTTCGAAGATCCGATTAATCCGACAGTCACGAAGAATTCGTTCGTAAGGAAACTCGCACATGTAGCCGTTTCCACCCGCGGTTTGGAGAGCTTCGTCGGCCGTTCTCCAGAGGCATTCACTCGCCCATACCTTCGAGATCGCGGCTTCGACCGCATATTCCTTCGAGCCCGAATCGACAATCCCGGCGACGAGGCTAACGACCGCTTCGGTCGCGTAGCATTCGACAACCATGTGGCCGATCTTCTGTTTGATCAAACCATAATCGGCAATCGGTTTTCCGAACTGGACCCGTTCCTTCGCTTGCTTTGTC
This sequence comes from Bdellovibrionia bacterium, assembly GCA_038329315.1. GTDB lineage: Bacteria > Bdellovibrionota > UBA1018 > UBA1018 > UBA1018 > JACMQW01. The sequence goes on from JBBQMV010000038.1 coordinate 3,881, forward strand.
GTCATTCCGATCAGAGTCTTCATCGAGCCGACACAGCCACCGCCGAGCCCCGTCCGGCCGGAGTTCAGAACGTTCATCGCAACCTTGAAACCCTTGCCGACTTCACCGATGACGTTGGCGCCGGGAATACGGACGTTATCGAACATCACGGTAGTGGTGTTCGAGGCACGGAGGCCCATTTTATCTTCGTGCGGACCCGTCGAGACTCCGGCCATGTCACTCGTTACGATGAACGCGGTGACGTGACCCTCCGGTCCGTCCGTCCGTGCGAACACGGTGTAAAAACCGGCGATGCCACCATTCGTGATCCAAAGCTTGTTCCCGTTTAGAATCCAATCGTCGCCGTCGCGTACGGCCTTTGTTTTTATTGCGGCGGCATCGGAACCAGCGCCCGGCTCAGTCAGGCAGAAGGCGGCGATCATTTCGCCCGTCGCGAGCTTCGAGTAATAGCGAGTACGCTGGTCTTCCGTCCCGTAAAGCAAGAGCGCCCGCATCCCGATCGAACTATGAGCACCCGCAGTAATCGCGATCGAGCCGTTGTATTTCGAAAGTTCTTGGAGCGTCCGGGAATACGCGGTGCTGTTCATTCCCATTCCGCCGTGGGCCTCGGGAATAATGAGGCTGAATAGTCCGAGCGCTTTCATTTCTTCAAGAATCTCGGCGGGAAGTTCCCCAGTACGGTCCCAAATCCGATATTCGTGATCACGACCCTTGTATGTAGTGCTCACCGCGTCGACAACGCCACGCAGTGTTTCGGCATCTTCCGGCTTAATCACTGGAAAAGGAACGATCAGATCCTCTTCGATGTAGCCGAGACATAACGAGCGCATGAAACTTTTTTCATTCTTTTCCATTCAAACTCCGCGCGGATAAAAGGCCGCATTTCTTTTTACCAGTTTTGCCCATTCGGAGATGGTGCGCAAACTTCTTACAATGACGGATCGCTTCCGTCAGAAAAGCATCGCATTAGCAAAGGTCGTTTGCGTCCGATAAAAAAGGAGTAGACTAAGGTAGTTCGCAACCAACTCTCGTTACATGCTCGTTACCCAGGAGCCTCCCTAAATATGTTTCCTCGTCGCTCGATTTTGCTGGCCCTTCTTCTCAGCACGTTCGCATCCACGGGAGTCGCTCAAGCGGGCAACTTGAGTTGCGCCGTCCTGCCCCAACTTTTCAATCTCTACTTTCGTTTCCACTACGTGCATCGCGCGATGACCGACGAGATTAAAACCCACACCGTCGATCAATTTATCAAGGCGATCGATCCGTCGAAGACGCTTCTCCTTCAGAGCCAAGTCGACACGCTCAAGAAGAGCCTCGTCGGTACCTTTAAGACGATGGATGAAGGAAACTGTAAGGCGATCGACGACGCCCAAGAGATGCTCGTAAAGGGAGTCGAAGACAATGAAAAGTTCGCGAAAGAATTTCTCGGCGATAAATATGTCCTCGATGAAACTGCCGAACTGATCACCGATCCGGAAAAGCGGAAGTTCTCAAAGGACGCCGAAGAAAAGAACGTGCTTCTGAAAAAGATGATTCATTTCCAAATCACGAACGAAATGCTTTCGAAGACGAAACTTCCGGAAGCGAAGAAGAACGTGATTCACCGTTACGAACTCGATACGAAACGTACGAAGGAAAAGAAGGCCTCGGATCGTGAAGTCGACTTCGCGGAAAGCTTTGCCCTCGCGCTGGATCCACACTCGAGCTACCTCTCGGCTGACTCTCTCGAGGAATTCCGGATCCAGATGCAACTCTCCCTGGAAGGAATCGGCGCATCGCTTTCGACCCAAAACGGTTTTACGCTCGTGGAAGAAGTGATTCCCGGGGGTGCGGCGGATCGTCTGAAGATCCTCCAACCGAAGGATAAGATTATCGCGGTCGCTCAAGAAGGGGGTAAAGCCGAACCGGTCGTCGACATGGACCTTCAAGATGTCGTAAAGAAGATTCGCGGTAAGAAGGGTACGAAAGTGACCCTTACGATTCTTCGCCAAGGCGAAACGAACAAGACCTTCGACGTTGGCATTACTCGCGATAAAATCGATATCAAGGAATCAGCGGCTAAGCTGACCTACGAGACCAAAAAAATTGGCGATAAAAGTTTCAAAATCGGCGTAATCGATCTCCCTTCGTTTTACGGCGGTGGTCGTGAAGGACGCTCGAGTGCGGACGATATGCGTAAGCTCGTGATCGAAGCGAAGAAGAACAAAGTCGACGGTATGGTAATCGATCTTTCGCGAAATGGCGGAGGTCTCCTCGACGACGCCGTGAAGATCGCGGGTTTGTTTATTAAGAAGGGTCCGGTCGTTGCGACCAAGGGTTCTGACCAACGGGTCGACGTTCTTTCGGATCGTGACGAAGATGTTATATTCAGCGGGCCGCTCATGCTTCTCACGAGTCGTCTCTCGGCCTCGGCTTCGGAAATTCTGGCCGGAGCACTTCATGATTACCACCGGGCGCTCATCGTCGGTAGCGATCACACTTACGGTAAGGGCACGGTCCAGGTCGTTTCCGATCTTCCACAAGGACTCGGAGCGATGAAGGTTTCGACGGGGATGTTCTTCGTGCCAGGCGGCGCCTCGACCCAGCACCAAGGTGTCGAAAGCGATATCGAACTGCCTTCGGTTTTCACCACCGACGATATTGGGGAAAAAACGATGGACTACTCGCTTCCTCCCCAGAAGATTCCAACTTTCGCGGGTTCCGACGCGAACGACGAAGATGCGGTTAAACACTGGAAGCCAATCGATGCCGACATCGTAAAGAAGCTAAAGAAGCTTTCTCAAGAACGCGTCGCCAAAGACCCGAAATTCGCGGAGATCATCAAGAACGTCGAAGATGCCAAGAAAAATAAGGGAATCATCCGCCTCGCCGAAATGAAGAAGAAGGCGGAAGAAGAGAATAAAAAAGACGACAAAAAGGAAAAAAGTCGCAAGGCGAAGCTGAAAGAAACTCAGGCGCCACTGGTGTCCGAAGGCATTCGTATCATGGAAGACTGGCTCGCGAATAATGCCGCGGCTCCGACCATAAGTGCACGGTGAAATCCGGATTTAGAGGTTGGTTCTACCGTTGGATTTCGGCCCTCTCGGGGCTTGTCGGGGTACTCTTTTCTTTAACGTTGCTTGAAATTTCTAGGTTCTACGGATTTCCGGCACTCGGTCCGGGCGCCGGAATCGGGCTCGGAATTTCATTTCTCATCCTCATGACGGCGTTCGTGGGTGAGTGGTCGTGGAAGCGGTACGGTATCATCACGGCTGTCGTGGCGATCATTCTCACGCTTCCTTATATGGCGCTTCGGCCCGAAATGCTTCGTGATGACGTGCTTAAGCAACTCACGAATCCACCACTCACCGTAGATCTAGTGCTCTATCGAGCTTGGGCCCTTCGAGGGGATCCGGAGCGTGATAGGAAAATCGAGCGGCTGACGTTCGTTTACGGTTTCATAAACACGTACGGCGAAAGTCGGCGCACCCCCTCGCCCGGCGTGACGCAGGCGCCGATTCCCGAGGCAAAGTAACTGCCCGACGTGGTATGTAAGATTCACGCATGAAGGATCGACTTCTTCCGACCGCATTGATTACCGGTGCCTCGAGTGGAATCGGACGAGAGCTCGCCCGAGTTTTCGCCGAAAATCATTATCAATTAGTTCTCATTGCGCGCGATCGACAGAGTCTCGAAACGCTCGCCGCTGAACTTCACCGAAAGTTTCTAATCCCGTCCCGGGTCGAGGTTTGCGATCTCGCAAATCGTTCCGCGCTAGAAGACCTCATCTCTCGCCTTCAATCCGAAAACCTCGTCGTCGACGTGCTCGTGAATAACGCCGGGATCGGCGTTGAAGGTTCGTTCCTCGAAACAGATTGGATTCGTGAACGAGAGATGCTCGACGTCAACGTTCACGCGCTCATTCGTCTCACGAAGGCCTTTCTACCGCAGATGGTGAATCGTCGGTCCGGACGCATTTTACAGGTTGCGTCGACGGCAGCTTTTCAGCCCGGGCCGTACCTTTCGCTTTATTTCGCGACGAAGGCGCTCGTTCTTTCTTTCTCCGAGGGTTTAGCGGCCGAACTTCGCGGAAGTGGCGTGACCATCACCACGCTTTGTCCGGGACCGACCCACACCCAGTTCGAGCAGCGCCTCGGCCCGGCCTCACTCGTGTTTTCCTCGGGTCTCCCCGTGACGAACGCCCCGGCCGTGGCGGCGTATGCCTATTCGAGTTTAATGCGAGGAAAGACCGTCGCGATTCACGGTCTTTTTAACCGCGTGCTCTCTTGGATTTCTGCGGTCATGCCACGCCCCCTCGTTCTTTTGACGATGTCGTGGGTGATTGGGCGGAAGGCCTTACGTCGGTCGACGAAGTCGAAAAATCTCCCCGCCGCGTAGCCATTGGTCGCTTCCGAGACGGGCGACCGGCTTGAGTTTCGCGTAATCGATTTGGCCGTTTTCCATCACGCGGTCCGCGACGTGAATGCCGAGTATCTTTCCAATAACCAGTGCCGCACCGCCGGCTTCGGCGCCGCCGATTTCGACGATTTGATCGAGTCGGCATTCCATCTGGATCGCCGATTCGGCGACCCGAGGAGGCGTTACCCAAATAGACGGAATTATGTTTAGTCCGACCTTCTCGATCTCACTCTCCCCGTAAGGAAGGGTCGCGGAAGTCGCGTTTACCTGATCTACGAACCCTTCTTCAGCCGTGTTCACGACGAACTCGCCGACCTTTTCGATGTTTCGAAGCGTATCTTTCTTCGTACCATCGGGCATCCTCGCGATGGAGAACACGAGATACGGAGGATTCGAACTCACACCATTGAAAAAGCTAAAAGGTGCCAAGTTCGTGACGCCATTTTCATCGACGGTCGTGACGAATGCGATCGGGCGTGGAACGATCGATGCGACAAGAATCCGATAGACGTCACGAACTGCAAGTTTAGCGAAATCATGGCTATGAAAAGGACCCCCATTTAGTGCCATAATAGGAAGAATATGGCACAGATTCGCGAGAAAAGCGCGACCAAGGATTCGGTGCTGCGTCGGTTGACCACTCGAATCCTACTCGAATTTAGAAAATCCGGATCGGCCTCTCAGAATGAAAATCTGAAGCACGTACGCCGAATGGCGCGCGAAGTTCGGATCGATCACGAGAGCTTGATCCGAATTGGAATCGATCCTGAAATTCTCGTGACCGCAATTTTCCTCTCCGATCTCGGAAAAGAAGCGCATATTTTGAAGAATTACCTCGCCGAATATCAAGGGAATGCATTCGCGGCATTTCTCGACCACAGTCGGATCAGTATGCGAGAAGGCGATAAGATTCGTCGCGAGCTCGGACTCGATGGAAAAACATGGAGAAAGATTCTTTCTTCCATCGTCGGACACGACGGCCCTTCGATTCCGGGAAGCTGGTGGAAGGTAAATTATGAACGGGAGCTCGGGAAGAAGTATGCGGGCATTCATTCCCGGGACGCGTTGATTCACTCGTACCTCGATCGGATCGATCAGGGTGGTCTTTTCCGGAGCCGTAGCGGACAACTGAACGGCGGTCTTCGTAAGATCAGTTACGATATTTTTCTGAAGGACAGCCCATTTAAAGGAAATCTCACCGGGACGATCTCTGAAATTTTCGGAAATACGCGCATTGGTACCCAGGAGCAAATCGACTTTCTCGATGAGGTCGTGAAACCACGGCTTCTGGGCAGCGAACAGCTTCCGAAGATCGTGCGCGAGATGAAGCGGAAGTACATCGAGTCTGAAAAATTTTTCGAGCGGATACTCATGGAGCCAGGCGTGACCGATTCCGTCCGGATCGTTCTCGATAATGGTGAGAACGTTACGGTCACGGATTTGGACGATTTTTGGCGCGTTTTATCCAAAGTGACGCCGAAGGGCTCTATTTCGTCGTTCGCCCGTCGTACCCAATCCGCCTAATCCATCAGGCACATTCAGCGCAGATTGCTCTCTTCGGATTTCATGGTGTGGTCGGCGACGTTTCCGTCCCGATTAGACCGCGCGCTGGAAAGCGAAGTCGCCGAGTAGACGCGCATTCCTTCTGGAACCTCGTCGACTTTTTCGGCGTAGATACCGGAGTCGACAAGGGCGTCGATCTTCGCACGCAAGTCGCGAATTTCGTCGTCGTGACGGAGGCGCTCGATGAGCATCGATTTACTGGAGTCCTTACGGATCGTTTCGATTTTCATTTGCGAGCTATTTGATTCTAATTGGAACATCGCTGCTTCATTCTTTGAAGCGACGAGGGTACGTTCGGCGCGTTCGGCGCGAGCGTTTGCTGATTCGATTTCTGAATTCTTCGTCGTGACGAGTGTGGTTAGCTCTTCCTTGAGTTCCATGTTCTCTTCGGTCACTGCGAGGAGGCGAGCGCGTGAGCGTTCGACTTCCTGGGTGCGCTTTGCGTCGGCTTCTGCAATGGTCCCTTGAATCTTAGCGAGCTCCGCTTCGGCCGTTTCACGGGCTTGGCGATCCGGTCCGACTTGGCGATCGATCTCGGCGCGCATTTGATTGCGTGCGACTTCGCGGAAACGTTCACGGTCGAGTGCGGAGTCTCTTTCAAGCTCGGCCCGCATGCGTTCCTTCTCGTTCGCAATTTCCCAACGGAAACGTTCTTTCATCGCTATTTCGATCCGTGCGATCTCTTCATCTGCGTTCCGCTTATTCTGCGTGAGAACCGTGAGTTCTTTTTGGATCTGGGTGTATTTGGAATCTGCACTTTGAATACGAATTAACGCACTTTGGAGTTCGCGCTGATACGTTTCGGCGTGGCGCGAGTGAATCGCGGCGTTCTGATTGGTGGCTTCGAGTTTCTGTTCGAGTGCCATCACGAGATTTTTTTGATCGATAATCGAGGATTTTGCCTTCTCGAGTTCGATGATCGAACCGCGAGCTTGGGCTTCGCGTGCGAGCACTTCGCTCCAGGCCTTCTTGTATTGGCTAAGTTCCGTCGCGCTCTTTTTTTCGCGTTCACTGAGGTCGCGGATTTCGTTTTTGTACGCGGTTTCACTGGCTTGGAGATTTTGAAACGCTTGGGTGATCTCTTGAATCTTATTTTCTCGCTGCATCAGTCGATTCTGAAGTTCGCGAACTGCATTCTCGAGCGTTGTGCGCGTCGAGAGGTATTCTTGCGCGATCCTTTGACTGCGTTTTTTTTCCTCAGTGAGCGCGTCTTCAAGTTTGCGCGCCGTTTGAAGAAAACCTTCGAGATGCTGAGTGATCGTACTGTTTGGGGCTTCCATGCCAGACCCTCTTCCTTCCTCTAGTGTCGACGATTTAAGAGCGGAGCAGCAATCGGTCAAATTTGCCTCCGTCACCGGATTGACGATCACGTTGACGGGCGGGATGGCGTGACGCATGCTTGGGCCCAAGGCATGCTCCTCGAAATCCTCCAATCACGCTTTGGTTATTCCCAGTTCCGCCCTCGGCAAGAGGCGGTCTGCCAAGCGGTAGCCGACGGCCGAGACGCCCTCGTGGTGATGCCGACCGGCGCGGGGAAAAGCCTTTGTTATCAGATCCCGGGGCTCGCCCGGGGCGGTACCACGCTCGTGATCAGCCCGCTCGTCGCTCTGATTGAAGATCAAGTTACCCGCCTCCTTTCTCGGGGCGTCCGGGCCGGTCGAATCCATTCGGCTCGCACCCGCGACGATTCGCGTGAAACCTTTCGGGCTTACCTCCGAGGTGAGCTCGAATTTCTCTTTATCGCCCCCGAACGTCTCGCGGTTCCGGGATTCGCAGAAATGCTCAAGCAGCATCCGCCTTCACTCATCGCGGTCGACGAAGCCCACTGTATTAGTCACTGGGGACATGATTTTCGTCCGGACTACCGACTCGTCGGAGAACGTCTCGAAGGTCTGAAAAACACGCCGGTCGTCGCCTTAACCGCCACCGCAACTCCGCTCGTTCAGAAAGATATTTGCGTTCAGCTTCGCCTCCGGGAGCCGGAACTCTTCATTCACGGATTTCGCCGCGATAATCTCGCGATCGGGGTCGTCGATGCCCTTCCGTCCGAACGCGCAGATCGAATTATTACGGTGCTCGCCGATCCGGAGCGTCGCCCGGCGATCGTCTATGCGCCGACTCGGAAAAAGGCGGAAGAACTCGCGAAGGCCCTCCACGGAAAGATTCGTGCGGCGGCTTATCACGCCGGTATGACTCCGAAGGACCGCGAAGAAGTTCAGCTCGCGTTTCTCAATGGAACGACCGACGTGATCGTCGCGACGGTCGCGTTCGGAATGGGCATCGATAAGGCGAATGTCCGGACGGTGATCCACGCGGCTCTTCCGGGGAGTCTCGAAAGTTATTATCAGGAAATCGGTCGCGCGGGCCGTGACGGCCTCATTTCCCAGGCGATTCTCTTTCACTGTTTTTCCGATCGTAAGACTCACGAATTCTTTATGGACCGCGATCAGCCGGATGCCACCCTACTCGTCAAGGTTCGTTCGGCGGTGCCGGAAACCGGGACGATTTCGGCCGACGATCTTCGTGCGGCAGTTCGCGGAGTCGAGGCGGACGTCTTCGAAAAGGCGCTCGAAAAACTCTGGGCTCACGGCGGTGTCCGGATTGAAAATGGCGAATCCGTTTCGCTCGGACACGCGGAATGGCGGAAGCCTTACGAAGAGCAGCGCAAGCACCGCCTCGGCCAGCTCGATTCGATGCAGGCCTATACCGAGAGTGGCGGCTGCCGGATGACGACTTTGATTCGGCATTTCGGAGACGTCGGCGACGGCACGAAACCCTGCGGAATTTGTGATCGCTGCGCGCCGGTTTCGACGGCACGCCTTTTTGATGACCTCGAACGGGGAGTCGCGGCGGGGACGCTGGCTTCGCTTTCGGGTCGCGATGGCCAGGCAGTCGGCCGCCTCTTCGACGAGGCGCTGAGTTTCGATTCGAAGGTAACGCGATCCGGATATGAGCGCGTTCTTTCGGCGCTCGCCCGCGCTCGGTACGTCGAGGTTTTCCAGTCAGAATTCGAAAAGGACGGAAAGAAGATTTCTTACCGAAAGGTTCACCTGCTCGCGCTCGGAAAGAGCGCGAAAGGGAAGGACCTCGCCGAACTCGAGATCGACGGCGATCCGATGGGTTCTACGAAGGCTTCCCGGTCGAAAACGAAGAAAAAATCGACGGTCGCTCGCCGCCCGGAGGTGGCTTCGGCCACTGGACGCGAACGAGACGCCGCTCTAAATTCCGAACTCCCGAAACTCTTCGAAGACCTCCGCGCCTGGCGCCTCGTCGAAGCCCGAAAGCGGGGAGTGCCCGCTTTTCGAATTCTGAGCGACCGCGTCCTTCAAGCGATCGTCGAAGACCATCCGACGACGGAGGACGCTCTTCTTCGAGTTGCGGGGATGGGTCCGAAGCTCGTTCGGCAGTACGGCGAAGAGATTCTGAGTCATATTAGGATCCGTTAGCGGATCGCTCACAGACCAGAGGCGAGTTTAAGTG
>JBBQMV010000039.1:0-13164 GCA_038329315.1 Bdellovibrionia bacterium
ATCCGTCCGAATTCGTCGAGACCGAAGACGAAGTGAAAGAGGAACCGGGCGCCGAGGCCCCGCTTTCTTCGACCGCGAAAGAGGCGATGGCGGCTTGGAAAGCCGGAGATTTTTCGGCGTTGAAGCGGATGGGGCCAAGCCCGATCTACCGTTCCCTCCGCACGTTTAAGGATTGGTCGGCTCTCGAGCTCGCGGCGAAACGCGTGCTCTCTGAAGGAAAATCCGCGAACTGCGATAATCCCGCGGTCGCGACCGCACTCGCCCAAAAAGCCGAGATGTTCCTCCCGGATCGTAAGTATCGCGACATCGCGTACTCGCTCTACGAAAAGGTGATCGGATGCCAAGTCACCGAACATTCCTCGCGCGCGAAGTTTCGCTATTCTCTTTTGAAAATCGAAGACGGCGATTGCAAGGCTGCGGATCCGCTTCTGGAAAAGCTCTACGCCCAGAACGATCTCGAGTACCTTGCGCGTTCGCTTTACTGGCGTGGTCGCTGCGCGACGATGCGCGGGGACCGCCTCCGGGCCGATGTTTTCAAGCAACGCCTGCTGAAGGAATCGCCACTTAGCTATCATTCGATCATTAGTAATCGCGTCGAAATGGCAAAGCTCGCGCGCGTGACCGGCACGAACGAGCCGACCGTCTTTTTTCGCTCCCACACCCAGCCGAAGCTGAATCAGTGGGTACGCGCGATCGAAGGACTCATCGCCGTCGGTTCGGATGAAATCGCTCGCCGCGTGATCGCGAAGACCGTCGACGTTCTCCAGAAAACCGAGCCTGAGGTTCGTCTCTATATCGGGACGCTAGCGTTCCGTGTGGGCGATCCGATTTCCCAGTTCCGACTCCTGAGCACCGTATTTCGCGACGAACCGCGATTAATCTCGCAGACGACGCTTCGTCTTTTCTATCCGATGCGGAACCTTCCACTCCTCCGGAAGTACTCTTCGGAGACCGACCCGTTTTTCGTGGCGGCCCTCATTCGCCAGGAATCCGGTTTCAATCCCAGTGCCCGTTCGCGCGTCGGCGCGGTGGGCTTGATGCAGCTGATGCCGTCGACCGCTCGTCGGATCGAGCATACTTCGAAGCGTTCTCTGATGTTGCCGGAGACGAACATTCGGATCGGTACGAAGTACATCGGCCGTCTCGTGAATCGCTACGATCGAGACGCCGAGCTTGCGTTAGCCGCTTATAACGCGGGTCCGGAGCGAGTGGATGACTGGACGAAGCGTTATCCGACGACCGATCGTATGCTCTTTCTCGACCTGATCCCGTTCAAGGAAACCCGTGACTACGTCGCGCTCATCGGACGGAACTTTTACTGGTACCACACGCTCTACGGCGATGCGCCGATCGCACAGATGCGTTCTGGCGGTACCGGTCTCGATCGGAGCCCGGCTGGTGCGGAATCCGACGGCCAACGGAAACCGCTTTTCTTTACGCTTTATCGCTAAACGCTGCATCGCATCCCTTTGACAAACGGGCGTTGCTCCGCGAAAATTTCCTTCTAAATCTGAGTTCTATAGAGAGAAAGGGACTTTCCATGTCTTCTACCGTTCTGCATCGTCTATCGGATTGGGCGAAAGCCACCCCGCATGCGCCGGCGCAACGGACCCGAGTCGGAAATTCCTGGAAGACGCTGACGGCGAAAGAATACCTCGATCGCGTTTTCTACTTCGGCGTTTATCTCGAGTCGTGCGGAATCAAGCCGGGCGAAATCGTGACGATCCTTTCCTACAACAATATGGAATGGGTCCATATGCAGCTCGCGACGCTTCTCGTTCGCGGTAACTGCGCGGGACTTTACCCGAACTCTTCCCCGAAAGACATTCACTACATTCTGAACCATACCGAAGCCGTCGTGCTCGGCGTTCAGAACAAAGAGTATTTCAATAAGATCACCGCCGATGGGAAATCCCTTCCGGCCTCGATTCGTCTCGTGATCGTATTCGATGGCGATACGAGCGTGAGCCCGAAGGCCATCGCTTACGAAAAGGCGATCGAGGAGGGACGGAAGATCGCGGCCAGTCGCCAGGTCGAAGAATACCTCGCGAAGCTCGATCCGTTCGCACTATCGTTCATCATCTACACCTCGGGGACTACCGGAAATCCGAAGGGTGCAATGCTTTCCCACGATAACTTCATGTTCACTGCGGATCAGATCGTGAAACGCTGGCGGCTCCCGTTCGCGGGTGATGGTTCTCTCTTTTCGTTCCTTCCTCTTTGTCACGTGGCCGAACAGCTTCACTCCGTCGCGGTCGGGATCACCCAGCGTTACCTTGTCACGTACTGTACGAAGATCGACAATGTGCTCACTGAGCTGAATGCCGTCGAGCCTCAACTCCTCCTTTGCGTACCGCGTTTCTGGGAAAAGATGATGGAGGGCGTCCTCTCGAAAATTGAGAAGGGCACCGGCCCGAAGAAGGCGATGGCGGTATGGGCGCTCGGCGTCGGTCGCCGCCTCCAAGACGCGCGGATCCACCGCCGTTCTCCCTCGATAGTCGATACGCTTGCGCATCCGATCGCGGATAAGCTCGTGCTCTCGAAAATCCGGAAAGCGCTCGGTTTGGGACGTGCGGATCTGCTCGCTTCCGGCGCTTCGCCGCTTCCGGCGCACGTTTCGAAGTGGTTTCGTGGCCTCGGGCTCGAAATTCTCGAATGCTACGGCCTGACCGAATCCACCGGGATGGTTTCGATTACACTTCGCGGGATCGACTGCGCCGGAACCGTGGGTAAACCCCTCGAAGGTTGCGAGTTTAAACTCGGCAGCGACGGAGAAATTCTTTCGAAGGGCCGCCACATCTTCCTCGGCTACCTGAAAGACGAAGTGAATACGAAGGCCACCTTGGATGACGGTTGGCTCCTCACGGGTGACCTCGGTGAATGGACTCCGTCCGGCCTCCTTCGCATCGTCGGACGTAAGAAAGAGATCATGAAGACGTCGGGCGGTAAGATGATCGCCCCGGTACCGATCGAAGAGAAGCTGAAGGAAGCGACCTTCATTTCCCAAGCGTGCCTCGTCGGCGATAATCGGAAGTATCTCTCCGCGCTGATCACGCTCTCGGAATCAGCCCTCCTGGACCTGAAAGAGAAAACCGGCGGAACGAAAGACGGTGTCGTCGTCGACGGCGAAGTTGTGAAGCAAGTCCAAGCCCAATTCGATCGCGTGAATAAAGCGCTCGCGAGCTTCGAGCAAATTAAGCGGTTCACGATCATCGATCGTGAGTTCTCGGTGAATGACGGGGAGATGACCCCGACGCTCAAGATGAAGCGGAACGTGATCGAGCAGCGGTTTCGTCCGCTCATCGATCAGATGTATTCCTAAAAATACAGAGTGGAGTCGGTCTGCTGCATGAGGCTCTGACTAGCCGACACCGATGGGCGAATCTCGATCGACGGGTGATAGGCTTCGGATTTTAAGATCCAAACGGGACACGGCGATTTCCGCACGACCTGGCGAGTGGTGCTGCCAAGAAGGGCTGCGCTCACCGGCCCCGCGTTCGATTGCATTACGATGAGGTCGGCATCGATTCGTCGCGCGGTTCGCACGATGTCGTCTCCCGGATTCCTCACGCGTTCACGGAGGAGAAATTCGACTTCGACACCATGGGTGCCGGCGAGTTTCGACCAGGCATTCGCGTGCCGGATGGCGCGGGCGGCTTGGTGCGCGGTATCTTCGGGAGCCATTGGGAGCGGACCGCCCGCGGCGGAGAGCGCGAGCGCCTCGTTGATCGATTCGACCGCGTGAAGAAGCGTGATTTTCGAACCGAATCGCGCCGCGAGATCGAGTACCCCCCGAAACTGATCGGCGGCGGTCGTTCCGAAGTCGGTCGGAAAAAGAATATTTCCGAAGGTGCGGTGGATTCTGGTTTTTGAATTCACAAGCAGAACCGGAATTTTCGAAAGCAGGATGATCGTTTCGGCGAAGCTTCCGAGGACGAGTCGCCCGAATCCGGCGCGTCCATGGGTTTGTGCGACGATAAGATCGGTATGGGTACGCTCGGCGTGTTCGCAGAGGTGGGTGACCGACCGGTGGTAAGTCGAGGAGGAGCTGACGAGTACCTTCGGAGGGGCGAGTCCCGGAATTTTCGCGTGACTCACGAACTTTTGAAGCAAATCCTCGGCGGCCGCGATGGCTTCTCGCTGCCAAGTCGCGCCTAAATCACCCGAAACCGCCGTGCTGAGTCGAAACACGTAGACCGGTTCGATCTTCATCTCCGAGTTAAAGGCGAGGAGACGGCGGATCACTTTGCGCGCACGGTGGTGAAGTGCACTATCATTCTTTTCGGTCGGATCGACCGCCCAAACGATTCGAAGAGGTGCGTCTAGATGGGCCATGCTTTTAGAAAATGCAGAGATTGAGCCAGTTTTTCGGTCCCAAAAAGTCGTGGTCGAAATGGCGCTAGTACGATTTTAGTACGGTTAGCGAGTCCGAGTAGGGATTTTCAGAGCTGAGTTAAGTGCAGAAAATGATTCAGTTCGGTTTTTCTCCCACCCACAAAAATTTGACGGTCGCTCTGGTATTCCCATTGCTTTCCATTACGCTGAACACGGAAGTACCAACCAGATGTCCCCATCGTCTTCACCGACGGAAGGAGTTCGAGCCCTTGAAAAATCCATTTCGTCTTTTACTACTCAGTCTCGCGTTTGCGGTCACGGGAGCTTCGGCTTTCGCGGCGGACGCGAATTGCTATCGCGATGTTTGCGTCGGCGATCGCGCCATCAATGTCTCGAACAGCTACCGCGAAGTCACGGTCGTCGGGATCGATAATTCCGGAAAATTTGTCCTTCGCTTCGAAGATAATGGCGGAGTCGGCGGAAACTGGGATCGCGAAGATCTCGCGCTCGAAACCGGTTGTACCGGCGATCTTTGCGTCGGTTATCCGGCGTATAATACTGCGAACTCGTATCGGACGGTAAAAGTCGCCGCCCTTCAATGGGACGGAAAATTCGTCCTTCGCTTCGACGACAATGCGGGCGTCGGCGGAAACTGGGACCGCTCGGATCTCGCGGTAGCGTGGGGATGCGTCGGGAACGTTTGCGTAAACGACACGATCTACAATACCAGTAACGCCCGCCAAGCCGTAGTTGCCGCGATCCAAACCAGTGTTTCGGGCATTCAAGACCGCATGGTTCTTCGCTTCATCGACAACGGGGGCGTCGGCGGAAACTGGCAGTCGAACGACGTCGTTCTTCTCCAGCGCGGACCACCGGCTTATCCGCCAGGACCGCCGGTTCCGACCTGCCCACCGGGCACGCACTACGACCCATCACGGGGGATCTGCGTCGGCAATCCACCTCCACCGCCACCGGTTTGCGGACCAGGGACCCACTACGATCCGGCCCAACATCGCTGCATTCCGAATCCACCGCCGCCTCCGCCGAACTGCCCACCGGGCACGCATTATGACCCGCGGATCGGCCGTTGCGTAGCGAACTCGCCGCCACCGCCTCCTCCGCCACGGGACTGGACTTGCTCGATTGCAAAGCCCGGCCGCACCTTCACGGGTCGCGGACCGACGCGTGCATCGGCGACTCAAGCCGTGATGAACAGCTGCGCAGTTGCGAGCGGCGGTTACGTCTGCCGCGCTTCCGAAGCGTTTTGTTCGCAATAAACGATACTCGGTGATTGAAAGGGCCGTCTTCCGTTTCGGAAGGCGGCCCTTCTCATTTTTTGCGCACTAGAGCGGAGTGATTTCACTTCGTGCGACTTTTCCGTCGACGTACCAGCTCGCGCCGACGAACGGACGCCGAGCGATCACGTAGGGCAGGAATTCGCGGTCGCCGTCCCAGAGATTCAGTTCCGTGAGTTTCGCGCTTTCAATCCAGCGGAGAGATCCTTCCGCCACCGTCGCAGGAACCGAACGGGCGATGGCTTCCGAGACTTCCGCCGTAAAGAGCATGCAGGACCAATCTTCAGATTTCTTCGGCTTGAAATTCGGAAACTGGAGAAATCCTAGGAAACGAAAATCCAAAGGCGCGATCTTCAAAGTCGATTCTTCGAAGAGTTCGCGGGCCGCGGTTTCACGGTACGATTCGCCCAGGTCGCATTTTCCGCCGAGTCCGTTCCACTTCCCAAAGTGAAAATCGCCGGGCCGATCCTTGGCGTCTCGATGGATCATGAGGACACGTTCGCCGGATTCACCCGTGAAGCGTGTGAAGACATAGAGGAGCACGGCCGGAATATTTCGCTGTTCGCCCGACTCGTACGCGTTCATCGAAAGCTATTTCTTAACGTTGAACTTGAAAGGGTAGGTACTGGTGACCGGCGCGCCGAAATTCGCCGGAAACTTGAGTCCCTCGACACCCTTCACTACGCAGTCCGCGATAAACTTCGACTTCGTCGTGTTGTGGATGAAGCCGGAGTCGGTGACCTTTCCGTCGCCGTTTACCGTGAAGCGTACGAGGACCATACCCTTGACCGGTTTCTTCGTGCGCTTGAGTTCATCGCGTCCGCAGCGGTCGAAGTCGCGGTGACTTTTCCGGATGATATCCTTGTAGGCTTTCGAAATGGGGGCCGGAGCTTTCGGAGCGGCGAATCCGGAAGCCGACGTGAGAAGGAGGATCGTGAATAGAGCGTTACGGCCGAACATGCAGATTAACCCTTCTTTTTCGGCCCGCGAATTTCCGGCGCGGTCGTGAGGAACTGGAGGTTCTTGTGATTATCGGTCGCCCAGCGGAGACCCCAATCCGATTTGAAAAGCATGACGGGCTGGCCGTCCCGGTCTTCAAGGCAGCGCGTGTCTTCGCGGCGGTTGAATTCTTCGGCACTAAATCCCGTTCCGACGACCCAACGGGCGTGAACGAATCCCATCTTCTCGATCTTCGTGTCGACTCCATACTCGCCCATAAGGCGATGTTGGAGAACTTCGAACTGGAGGGCGCCGACCGCGCCGAGGACCGGATCTTTGTCGCCCATACCGGGTTGGCGGTAGATTTGAACGACGCCTTCTTCAGCGAGCTGCTCGAGTCCCTTTTGGAGTTGCTTCCGCTTCATCGGATCTTTAATGATCATCTGGGCGAAGTGTTCCGGCGAGAATCGCGGAACGCCTTGGTATTCGAATACCTTCGCACCACCGGCGGTAGTGCAAACGGTATCACCGATGCGGAGTTCACCCGTCGTATCGAGCATGCCGACGATATCGCCCGGCCACGCGTCGTCAACGATCACGCGTTCCTGGGCGAAGAAGTTTAAAGGCTTGGATAACTTCACTTTCTTTTCGAGACGCGCATGGGTGACTTCCATGTTCCGTTCGAAGTGCCCGGAGCAAACCCGCATGAATGCCACGCGGTCGCGGTGCGAAGGGTCCATATTCGCTTGGATCTTGAAAAAGAATCCGGAGAACTGCTCGGAGGTAGGCTCGACGAGTTTCTTCTCGGGTTCGGCGCCTTTCACTTCGTAAACTCCGGTCCGCGCGACCGGGGTCGGCGCGAGGTCGATGAAGCGCTGGAGGAAGCGTTCGACGCCGAAGTTGTTCATCGCGGAACCAAAAAAGACCGGGGTCAGCTGGCCCGCGAGTACGGCGGCGTGGTCGAACTTGTCGCCCGCAAATTCGAGGAGTTCGTTTTCGGAGCGGAAAGTTTCGTAGAGTTCTTTCGCTTCGTCGAGATCGTTCCGGGGGCCGCCGAGGATTTTCCAGAATTCCGGGTCGTTCGCATCGATTTTCTTCGGCTCGAGGCGTCCCGATTGGTTCGCGCGGTCTTCGCTTTCGAAGAAGAGGACTTCGTTTGAAAGGCGATCGTAAATTCCGCGAAAGCGATCGCCGGTTCCGATCGGCCAGGCCATCGGACACGAGCGAATGCCGAGTACTTTTTCAAGTTCGTCGATCAGATCGAGCGGTTCGCGCGTCGGGCGGTCCATCTTATTGATGAACGTGAAGATCGGAAGCCCGCGCATGCGGCAGACTTCGAATAGTTTCCGGGTTTGCGGCTCGACGCCCTTCGCGGCGTCGATGAGCATGACGGCAGCGTCGGCGGCGGTCAGCGTTCGGTAGGTGTCTTCGGAGAAGTCTTTGTGGCCGGGAGTATCGAGGAGATTGATTTGATTCCCGTTGTAGTCGAACTGAAGAACCGAGGTCGAGATCGAGATCCCGCGTTGCTTCTCGAGCTCCATCCAGTCGGATGTGGTGTTCTTCTGGTTCTTCTTCGCCTTCACCGCGCCGGCGAGGTGAATTGCTCCGCCGTAAAGGAGGAGTTTTTCGGTGAGCGTCGTTTTCCCGGCATCCGGGTGCGAGATGATCGCAAACGTACGCCGGCGGGCGACTTCTTTTTCGATGCGGGTTTGGTCGACGGTAGACATGAATCGATCTTGTAACGGATCGCGGCGTATTCAGCTAGAGTGATGCGCCGAGTTATTAAGGGTTAACCCCTATCTCATTCGAAATTCTTGGGGACGGAACGTCGGATACCCGAGACCGAATCAATTCGGTCCGATCTAGATTCCCATCGATTCGATTTGCATCAAAATTTCATCCCGAGTCCCGCCCTTAACCGGGATCGGGTCCAGTGCGGCCACGACGATGTTTTTCGAGGGCGCGCTCCAGCCGTGGAAGCGCGGATCGAAGATCACGACCACCCCGCGGTCTTCGGCAGAACGGATCAGCCGGCCGACCCGTTGCTTTAACCAAATCATCCGGAGCGGAAAGTCGTAGTCGAAGAGCCCGAAGCGGGTGCGCGCCTTCCGGGCCTCGGCGAGCGGTCCGCGAGTCATCGATTCGTTCATCTTTTCGATGATCACGCAGGCGAGTTGGCGGCCGGGACGATCGAGTCCTTCACCATAGCGTTCACTTCCGATGAGGAGAGCGCGCTCCGCTCCCCGGAATGCATCGATCGCGCGGCGGTCGCTCACGGAATCGAATACTTGGATGCCGTGTTTTTCAAGCCGCTCACGCAAGACCTCGGCTGCGTGCTTGAGTCGGCTATTCGCCGTCATGAGCAGCATCGTTCGACCGCCGAGAATTCTGGCGGTCGACTCCGTGAACCCAATAATCGCGTCGAGGTGAGCGGGCGTTCCCGGTGCGGAAATGTCCGAAGGAAGAAAGGCGATTGCTTGTTTCGCGAGCGGATAGGGCGAGGGGAGCGAAACGAATGGTTTCGAGAGCGCGAGCCCGATTCGGTCGGTGATAAACGTCGGATTCGCGCCAGAAGAAAGCGTCGCCGAAGTGAGTGCGATCGTGCGGGCATCTTGGAAGAAGTCGTTCGCGAGACCTTTCACTTCGATCGGAGAGACTTCCACTCGCCACGTATTTTCGCGGGGATTCCAGTAGAGGAGTCGGAGAAAATTCGGAACGGCTGGCCTTTCACGGTCGGCGGCGCCCGGCTTATCGGGCTTTACGGCTTCGGTGCTAGTCCCCGTTCGTGGAGCTTCCGGAGTCGATTCCTTGAGATCCGCGGCCTTCTTTACTGCGGAGGCGGACGGATCCTTGACCGCGCTGAAGATGGCGTCCGCGTAAGCTTGCATCGAGTGGGCATGCCGAAACAGATGGTCGGCCGCCGGATCGGTTTTCAACGGCCCGGACTGCACGGCTTCGCGTGCGGCTTCGAGATAGTCCGCGGTGGCCTGGAGCGTGGCTGCGAGATTCCGAAGCCCGTCCATGAGCGGATCTTTTTCGTACTTCGAGAGTTCAAGATCGACTTCGAAACCGCCCGAATCGCGCCCGCCCTTACGGTTCAGTGCGCCCGGAACGAGCACGGTCATTTCACGGAGGCGAGTCGCGACCGGCCCGAGAAAATCGTCGAGCCGAGATTCACCCTGCGGCCCTTTCGGAAGCGTGAGTGAGTCGAGAAGGCGGCGAATCCGCGTTCCGTCCGTCACCTTTCGCCCGCGACTCACGGTCATCAGGCGATCGATGTCGTCGGCGAGGTCGGTTTCCTTCAGTGCGATTTCGTAAGCGTCCGTCAGCTGATCTTCGAGGTGGTGGGCTTCGTCGAAGATCACGTTCCGGATTTTCGGAAGATGCTCGGGCCAGTGGAATACGAGGGAGTGATTCGCGATAACGACATCGCTTTGGTGAGCGAGGCGCGCGGAATCAAAATAGTGGCAGCTCTTATAGAAAGCGCACGGCGGTCCTTTCGTCGTGGTGAAGTGGGCCTTCACGCGTTCGAGGAAGCTGTTCATCACGCCGAACCGAATCCGGAGGTAGGTCGAAACGCGGTCGAGTTCGGCGACTCGTGCACTCGTCCCTTCCGCGACTTTCGCGAGCGCGACGACGAAGGCCGCGCAGTAGAGCTCTTCTTCGTCGTCCGAAAGGACGAGGCACTCTTGGTGAAGTTTCCGGAGGCAGAGGTAGTTTTCTTGCCCTTTTACGGTGGTCGCGCGAACCGGCTTCCCGAGGAGATCGGAGACGAGTGGAATGTCTTTTTCGAGGAGCTGATCCTGGAGCGCTTTCGAGTGGGTCGAGACGACCAGCGGCGAGCCGGTCTTCTCGGCGGCGAGCACGCCCGGAACGAGATAGGCCACCGATTTACCGGTGCCCGTCGGCGCTTCGATGGCGACCCGTTCGCCATTTTCGAGCGCGACTCGTACGCGTTCGGACATCTGGAACTGGCTTTCACGGAAGGCAAACTTCTCGGAAGCCTTTTTCTTTTCGCCGTGGAGTACGGAGAGGACTTCCGCCTTCGGGACTTCGATCGTTTTCGGAGACGTGCGTTCGTCGTCTTTTTTCTCGAATTCTCGCAGATCACCTAGAAAGGGACGCGATAGGAGTTCCATCAAAGTTGGTTTCGTATCGAGCGAATCGAAACCGGCGCGGAAGTACCAGGCCCACCACCAGTCGCTGAGAAAATGATTTACGACCGCGCCCATCCAAGGGCGCTCCCGGATCATCCACGCGTGAAAGTAGACGAGAATTTTCAGAAGATCTTCGCAGTCCTTATCCGCGCGGTGCGCGTTTTCAAGATCGACTCCGGCCAGGTTTCGGAGCGTCTCCATCGAGTGGGAGTGCGATTCCGGAAGCAGGAGGGCCATCGGATCGATCGAGTTATGGACGGTGAAAATCTGGCCGCCGACTAACGGCGAAACGTGGTGGTCAAGGAAGTCCTGCTCGATCTTCGAGTTGTGGGCGACGATCGGAAGGTCCCCGAGAAACTCGGCGATGGCACTCGCGACTTCTTCGATCGCCGGCGCACCGTCGACCTCGGCGTTTGTGATGCCCGTAATTTCGGTGATGATCGCCGGAATCGGGATCTTCGGCTTCACGAGGGTATGATAGCGGGCGACTTCCGTGAGCCCTTCCACACGGATTGCGCCGACTTCGATAATCTCGCAGGTGGCGCCGTCGAGGCCGGTCGTTTCGAAGTCTAACAAGATATACGGGGTGGTTTCGGCCATCGGTGGGGAGGTGTCTCAAATACCCCATCGTAAAAACCAGCAAAAAGAAGGGGTTGCGCGGCGCAGCCGCAGGTCTATTCATTGTTAAGTAGATCGGTCAACTATTCCATCGTTCCGATAAGGATAGGGAATGGCAAACGAACCACCAACCACCAAAATGGGAACTGTAGCCGTCGTACTGACGACGGACCCGGAAACCGGCGAGACCACGGTCGATACGAAGTCGGCTACCCGGACCCTCGCGGCTCGGATGGGGGACTCGGAATCCGAAATTACGGTCGAACACTGGGTCGAGACGTTTTCCGATGAGCGCGAAATCACCGCGCTTGAACAAGCGATCCTCTCCGGGAATCCATATCCGCTCCAAAGCGTTTATGATTTCCGCGCGCGTGCCGAGCGCGAAGATGCCGAATTCGGCGATTACGTCGAAGATCTGCTTTGCCAGAAAGCCGTTCGCCCGGAAGTCCAATCCCACGGGATTGCCTGGCTGCGCTCGAAAATGAAGATTGAGCAATTCCGCCAGCAAGAGCGGGAAGCCGCCGAAGTCATCGCGAACTTCGCGCTCGCGAAATACAAAGACGATCCGAATCTTGCGGACTTCGTGCTCGCCGGTCCGGGTGTTCAAGTGCGCATCCGCATTTTCAAGGTGCGCCTCGCGCCCGGCTCCAGCGCTCTTGCTGCATAGCGTTATCAGGCTTTTTATACCGCGCAAGTGTAAAAGACGCTTTTGCGCTCCCTAACGAAACCCTGACCAAACGCGCCCGCTTCGGGGTTGTTTAGGGTGAGTTCCCAAGGTATCCCCTCGTCATCTCTTAACACTGAGACTAGGGGGTCACGTTGCAATCGATTATCCGTTCGATCGTCTTCGCTTCTTTGGGTTTTTTAACCGCCTCTTCGGCTCACGCCTTTCTTTCCAATGCTAAGACGCCGGTCTGTCTTGACGGCCCAGATGAAATGCAGATCGATAACGCCCGCATTCTCGAGCTCAAGCGCACCACGAAAAATCTGTATCTCGACCGCGCATACGTCCAAGGCGTCATCACGGTCGCCCCAACCGTCCAAAACGGCCATGATCACTTTGCGATCAAAATCGGCCCGGGCGCAACGGATACCATCGAGATCATCTACAATAAGGAATTCGGCGGAATGACGCCGATGAAAATCGGCCAAACGATTTCTGTTTGTGGCGATTACATCACCTCGAACGCTTCGGGCGGCGGCTACCCACCTTCCCCCGATGGCGCGATCATTCACTGGATTCACTTCAATCCAGGAACCCGTTCCGGCTCCGCAACCCACGCGCATGGATTCGTTATGAACGGCGCCTCGCTGATCGGCTTCGACGAAGCTCCATCCGGCGACTGGAACGGCAAAGTCGTGAAGACGAAAGAGCCAACCGGCGGCGGACCTGACGATTCGACTGCGACGCGGAACAGTAATCCGCCGCAAGGGCAAAATCCGATGAGTCAGCCTCCACGTTCGCGTCCATCGAACTCCGGAAACGGTCGCCCTCCAGTCGAGCGCTGGCATCCCTGCCGGACCCTTCAGGAATGCTCGGCCCGCAATCAGTAAGATCGGGTGATCTTTGGTAGTTTCCGTGGCATGACGAAAGGGATTCCATGAAGAAGCCCCTTTCCGAGCCCCTAAAAACACCCGAAGAAATCATCGAACTCGCAGCTGCGCTCTCGAAGCACGCGATCATTTCGTTCGATACGGAATTTATTCGTGAGAACACGTTCTATCCGTCGGTCGAGCTGATTCAGCTCGGGACGCGGGACGAATCTTGGCTTGTCGACGCTCAGGCCTTCCGTGGGAAAAACATGGAAGGCCTTCGTCCA
>JBBQMV010000040.1:0-13072 GCA_038329315.1 Bdellovibrionia bacterium
CGAACTGCCGATACAAAACGCGACTTCGGGAATCGAACGGTCCTCGAAGCCACGAAGCTGGTTCGCCCATTCGAGCGTGGTCGCCGCTTTCCCTTTTTCATCGAGGAGGAAAAATGCGCCGCGGGCGGAAAGGAGTTTCGAGAGGCGTTCGGCGAGGATCTCCGCTTCCTTCGCTTGGACGAGTGCGCGGGTCGCGGGTGTTTTATCCGGCACGGGCAGTGCCTTGAGTTCGATCTCTTCAATCGGACAAAAAGCTTTGGTGTTTCGAACGTAGTAGTCGACGGTCTCGCGAATCCCGGGCGCCTTCAGTTTTCCGAACGCGACGAGATAGAGTTTCACGTGAAATCAGTTCAGATGCGAAGCGCCCTGACCGTAGAACTCCGGTGGGATCTTTACTTTCGGAGCATCTTTCCAGAGGTTCTCGAGATCGTAGTAATCGCGAAGAGCGTCGAGAAAAACGTGAACGATCACGTCGCCGAAATCCATGAGGACCCAGCGACCGTCTTTGAAACCTTCGGCCGAGAGAAGTTCGTAGCCTTGAACGTCCATGACGTTCGAAATCGATTCGCCGATCGCCGTCACTTGGCGATCTGAAGTTCCGCTGCAGATGAGGAAGTAGTCCGTGAAGCCGGAGAGTTCGGAGAGATCGAGAATTTTTACGTTCTCGCCCTTCTTGTCGATCGCGGCTTGCGCGCAGAGGAGAGCTTTATTCAAGCCATCCGGATTCGTGGCGGCGCCGGGAGTGGCGGGATTTAATTCGTCCATAATTTTGTTACTCATAGAACAGCTCGTTCCCTTCGGTCGGGCAAAGCCCTCCCATTCGGGACGAGCCTACTCGCGGTTAGGTACCATACAGGTGATGGGCCTTCAAATAACTCTCCACGTCAGGGTGTAGATTTTCGATGGCGGGCTCCGGAAGGCTTTCCGAGCCAATTTGGCCAAGGATTTGGGAACTGATTCGGGCGAAGTTCTGGCGGATCGCCGTCGAGCTCGAGGCCCGGGCGTCCGTCGGAACTGCCAAAAGCGTCGTACCGCCCTGGGCCTGCCACTCCCGGGGATTCGCCGTCGACTTGAAGAGGCCGAGCGCGGAAAGCCGTTTTAGGCCGTTCGCCATCCGGTTCGCGGCGCTCGACGTGGGGTCCGCTCCGATCTCGTTTTCTCGTTCGATGGCGATCCAGTGGCAAAGGCCGACGAGTTCGCGGATTCGGTGCCAGCGCTCGAGGGATTCGACTTGGTCGACGCCGATGACGAAAGCGAGCGGTCGGCCGATATCTCGACGCAGCTCTTGGATCGTGTCGATCGTATAGCTCGGGGTCTTCGTCGGGTCGGCGATCGAGCGGTTGATCTCACGCTCGTCGATTTCGACCCGCATCGAGAGACCCTCGCGCAGCCGCGCGAAGTTTAGCTTCGTCATCGCGAGGCGATGCTCAGCCGGAGTCCCGGTCGTTTTCAACGGTGGATTACCGGAAGGACGAATCACGACGTTTTTTACGCCGGGATTTCGGAGGAGGCTTTCGACCGCTTCTCGGTGACCGAGATGTGGGGGGTCGAAGGCTCCGCCGAAGATCGCGGTGATCTCATTCCAGTTCATCGCCACGCCTTCGATTACTTCCGAATGCTGAGGTCGTCCGGAAGTAGGGCTTTCGCGGTCGTCGTAGCGCCCGCAACCGTGATGATTTTCTTCGATTCGGAGTTCCGAGCGGATTTGATCGGAGTGTAAATCGCGTAAATAAGCGGTTCAACCCCGGCGCCGGTCGCGGCCGAAATCACATACGGTTCGTTCGCTTCGGGGTGGACGCCACGAATTCCCGCGATGCGAGCACGGAGGGCGGCGCGTGCGCGTTCGACGAGGTCGCCGTTCGACTCGAGAACGTCGAGCTTATTCAGCACGACGATTTCCGGCTTGTGGAGTAGGTCTTCGTTAAAGAGTCCGAGTTCGTTCCGAATGACGGTGTAGCGGCGAACGAGTTCTTCGATCGCGTGCTCGAAGCTGTCGTCGCCGTCGGCGGTCGCGTCTTCGAGGAACTTCGTACCGTCGAGAAGGTGGACGAAAACGCGGGTGCGTTCGATGTGCTTCAGAAATTTATGGCCAAGTCCGCGTCCCGCGTGGGCACCTTCGATGAGTCCCGGAATGTCGGCGATCACGAAGCTTTGGTATTCGGGCAGCGAAACGACGCCGAGGTTCGGCGAGAGTGTCGTGAATTCATAGTCGGCGATCTTCGGCTTCGCGGCCGAGATGCGCGAGATGAGCGTCGATTTTCCGGCGTTCGGAAATCCGATGATCGCGGCGTCGGCGAGAAGCTTCAGCTCGAGTTTGAGATTCCGAGTCGTGCCGTCTTCGCCTTCTTGGGCGAATTTCGGCGCTTGGAAAGTCGCGGAAACGAAGTGCGCGTTTCCTTTTCCACCGCGGCCGCCCCGCGCCGCGATCCAAGTCATGCCGTCTTCGAGGAAGTCGTGGATGATATCGCCGGTGTCGGCGTCACGAATGATCGTGCCGACTGGAACTCGAATCGTGATGTCGTTGCCGTCCCAGCCGGCTTTTCCGGTGCCTGCGCCGTGCAATCCGTTTTCCGAGCGATACTCGCGGCGGAAACGAAAATCTTGGAGCGTCGCGAGTTGAACGGTCGCTTCGAAAATAACGTCGCCACCATCGCCGCCGTCGCCACCATCCGGCCCGCCACGGGGGATAAACTTTTCGCGGCGAAAACTTACGGAACCGGGGCCGCCATGTCCGCCGGAGACCTTGATCTCGGCTTCATCGATAAATCGCATGGCGCGGGTTTAACACGGTGTTCGATAAAGTTCTTCAATAATTAGAGATGAAAAAAGAGGGGAGTGCCGAAACGGTCTCATTGCGCGAAATACGCGTAGATTTCAGCGATTCCGTGGGCTTAGCCTCCATCCCGTAGTGGGTGCATGCCGGGGTGACCCTTCGGCGTCCCTCGCACTCGAAAAGTTCGAGGCTCTTCCCGGAAGGGCTTTTTCCGACGAAGTATTCGGCTAGGCGGCTATGGCTGCAGGGAGTTCCGAGGATCTCGTTTGGAACTCCGTTCTCCCACGCCTTTCCACAGGTCTTGGTCGAGTCTAGACGATCGGCCATTCGGGGATCGAGCGGGCGCATTTGCATATGGGCGAGCTGGAGGTCTAGTACGTTTCCACGAACGAGCAGCCAGGATCCTTGGGAAGTCGTTTCCAAAACAGAAATTTCGCACTTCGGATCGGAGTAGAGGGTTTCCGAACTCGTGTAGTTCTTCCCGGCAAATACGAGTGCGAGGCGAGTATAGGTCCGACGTCCGTGGAGGACCATCGGCTCGCAGGCAGAAAGGTGAGTTCCGCGGAGAACGGTCTCGGTCTTTAGGGGTGCAAGGGGGCGTGCTTGGGCGCTGAAGATCCCCATTAAAGAAGCCCCGGCTACCAGCCCAAATATCCCGAATCCCCGAACTCGCATGGCGGTGTGTTACCGAATAAGACGCTTTGAGTCAATAAGGCGACCTGTCCCGCGTTCGTTGATTGATCGGCTTTTTGGCGTCGTCCGCTAAAGGCCCAAGATTTCAGCGCCTGTCTTTCGCGACCCACGGTTAAGTCCTAACCGTTAAGGTCCTTTCATATTACCTGACTATTACGATAAGATATTCGTATGCTCCCTGTTGTACGTATTTTGGGAAATGGAGCAGTCTCGCGTTCCTTCGCGCTACTGCTATGTTCATTCGCTGTCTCCGGATGCAGTTTAAAATCTGCAAACGACGGCGCGCACTTGTCCTTGGTGCTCCCAAATCCTCATCATGCTTCGCTCGCGCAGTCGAATCTTTCGGGGAATCAAAATCTCGGTGGGGCGCCTTCCGCGTGGAACGCGCCAGAGTTTGTTTGCTACGGCGTGAACGTCACCGGTCCCGGCATCGCCGACACCTCGGCGAACCCCGATCCGAATCCTGACTTCGCGGCCCTTCTCGCCGGCACGACCTCGTGCGCGTATCGCGGGGTCGTCTCGAACGGTTTTACTTTCGCCGCCGGCCAATCTGAAGTCGCGATCGATCTGCAAGTTCCTCCGGGCGCGAATCGCGTGATCCAACTCATCGGCATCACGAACGCTGCTTACTGCGCGTCCCACTTTCTCGAAACGGGTGGCGCGACGAATCCGGGCGCCTACGAAATCGGTCACGTCCATACGGATCTCTTCGGAGACGCCACCGTTTCGATTCCGATCGCCTATACGGCGAGTGAATCGAAGCGCGTCGACTGCGGAAACGGGAGCGCGGCGACCGTGCTGACCTCTCCGGCCCTTACCCTTACTTCGTCGACTTTTAGCTTCACCGTCGGTACGCCGATATCTGCGGTAACCCCGACGAACACCGGCGGAGCGGTTACGACCTGCTCGATCACGCCGACGCTTCCGAGTGGGTTAATCTTCGATCCGAACTCCTGCGCTATTTCTGGTACCCCCGCGGTGATCTCCACTTCGACGAATTACACGGTGCTCGCGTCGAATGCCGCCGGCTCCAGCGGAAATCTGACGTTCTCGATCGCCGTAAACGCTGCGGTTCCCGTGATCGCGTATTCCGGTTCACCCTTCACTTTCACGAAGGGTTCCGCGATCGCGACCCAAACACCGATGAATACGGGCGGGGCGATCACGAATTGCTCCGGAACGCTTCCTACGGGTCTTAGCTTGAGCCCCTCCAACTGCGTGATTACGGGGACCCCCACGGTTATTTCCGCGGCCACGCCCTATACCATCACCGCTTCGAATTCGGGCGGGACCGCGGCCGGTGTGACGATTACGATTACGGTGAATGACGTTCCGCCAAGCGGACTCGTTTATTCCGTGAATCCGGCCAATTACCGGGTGTCGACCATGATCACCCCGAATATGGCTGCACTTACCGGTGGTGGTCCGGTGACTTCGTACTCCGTTTTGCCGGCGCTTCCGACCGGACTGAGCTTAAATTTAGTGACTGGCACGATTACGGGAACTCCGACTGCGGTCGTGGGACTCGCCCCATATACCGTCACCGCGACTAACTCCGGTGGATCGACGACTGTAATTCTGCAGATCGCGGTGGTGACTCCATCGCTCGCCTGGTCGCCACTTACTTTCGCCTTCGGTAGCGTGAACGTGGGATCGAACTCTGCGACCCAGACCTTTACGCTGACAAATTCGGGTGGTGGGACCGCGACTGGATGTTCGGCGCCGTCGATTACCGACACGACGAACTTCACTATTACCGCAGATACCTGCGGTACGAGCAACCTCGTTGGTTCGGGCGCGACCTGTACCGTGATCGTCCAAGGGAATCCGACGACGGCCGGTGCTAAAGCGACGACTCTAAGCCGTACGTGTACCGTCGGCGGGACCACGACGACGACTTTGAATCAAATCGTCGTTACGGGCGTCGCACCATTGCTCGCGTGGTCGCCGCTCACGAACGCCTTTGGAAACGTGTACATTGGTTCGAATTCCGGACCGCAGATCTTTACGCTGACGAACTCCGGCACCGCGACCGCGACGGCTTGTTCGGCGCCTTCGATTACCGACATGACGGACTTCACGGTGATCGCCGACACCTGTGGTACGAGCACCCTCGCCGGTTCAAGTGCGACATGTAGCGTCACATTGCGAGCGAATCCGACGACGACGGGCACGAAGACGACGACCCTCTCCCGCACCTGTACTTTCGGTGGAACCTCGACGACGACGGCGAACGGAATAAGCGTCACAGGCCTCGCTCTACCTACGGTGGCGATCACGTCGCCGGCGGCTGGAAGTTTTGTGAATGCTTCGAATAAGTCCGCGTTCACGATCTCTGGTAGTTGCTCGGAAAGCGGTCAGAACGTCGTTCTTTCCGGAGCCGGGAGCGCTACGGTGGTCTGTTCTGGTGGAAATACCTGGACGACGAACCTCGATTTATCTGCCGCGGGCGATGGATCGGTCACCGTTTACGTGGATCATA
Source organism: Bdellovibrionia bacterium (assembly GCA_038329315.1). Classification (GTDB taxonomy): domain Bacteria; phylum Bdellovibrionota; class UBA1018; order UBA1018; family UBA1018; genus JACMQW01. Next base: position 5,949 of record JBBQMV010000040.1, read on the forward strand.
GTTCCAGTACCGGCGGCGTCGCGGTCCAGAGTTCGCGTTCATTCGTGAAAGACGTCGCGCTGCCGATAGTCGCGATTACCTCACCCGCTGCTGGAACGGTGATTACAGAAGCCTCTAAAGCCTCGTTTACCGTCACCGGGACTTGTAGCGAAAACGGACAGGTGGTCGTCATTTCCGGTGCCGCGACGGCATCGCCGACCTGCACCGCAGGAGGTTTTACTGTGTCGCTCAATTTTACCTCCAGCATCGACGGCGCGGTCGTGATTTTCGCGGATCAGTCGGACGCGGCAGGAAACAGCGCCACGCAGGCGACCCGAAATTTCAATAAAGACACCTGCGATAGTATGCTTGCAGGCGGAAATGGATCCTCGGGAGCGCCGTTCCCGATCCTGTCGCCGACTCACCTTACGACTTGCATCGGATTAAACGATGGTGCCACCAAGTTTTTCAAGGTCATGGCGAATATATCGCTGACTAGCATGACGGCGCCGATCCCTTCGCTTCTCGGAACGTTCGATGGGAATAGAGGCGGCGGTATGCAGCTCACGGGACTGAACTTAACGTCTTCGACCACGAGTAATATCGGTCTTTTCGCGATGGTGAGCGGAGGCACCGTGACGAACGTCGCGCTAAACGGGGTGACCATTAACTGTAGCGGCACTGCCCAAAACTGCGGTTCGATCGCAGGTTCGGCCACAGGCGCGGCGAAGTTCGTCGGAAATAAAGTTTTTTCGGGCACGACCGTGACGGTGAATGGAATCGCGAACGTCGGCGGACTTGTCGGTGCGGTGACTACTGGCGACGTACAGTTCTTAAATAACTCGGTCGACAATCTCAGCATGACGGCCGCCGCGGGATCGTCCGGTATCGGCGGGCTCGTGGGAGCATTCACAAAAGACACCAATAACGCCTCTGCAAACTTCTATCAAAACCATGTCGTGGGTCCGGGAATTTCTGTTTGTGGTACCGACCAGGGCGGCCTAATCGGACGAGTGCTCATCAATAATACAAGCAATACATTTATAACTTCCGAAAACGCGGTAAAGCTACCAATGAACTGCGGCGCGACCTCGGCACTCACGCATCTCGGCGGCCTTATCGGGGTACTGAGTTACGGGACCTCGAGTCTCGTGACGGCGACGATCGGAGATTCCGACGTGGCGGGAGACATTGTGAGTACGGGGTCACCCACGATGGTCGGCGGTATTCTCGGTGAAATGATGGTCGGCCTTGGCGGCAGTAATACTCTGACGATCACGAACGCCAGTTACCGCGGAAACGCCGCGACTTCGGCGGCCATCGGCGCTGCGGTTGGTGGTTCCGACTTCGCTACTCCGGGCGCCGCCCTCACGACCCAACATATCCGTTGGTATGCCCAAACCTACCTGACGGCCGCGAATGTGGGCTCGTATTATCAAACTCCGACGACGACCAATGTCGTGGGCTATTCGCTATCCCAGCTCCAAACTCCGGCGAACTTGACTGGCGGGAATTTCGCAAACACCGCGATCTGGACCCAGCCCGGTGGGACAGTTTATCCTTACCTCACCTTCGATCTCGCTCCGCTTTAATCTCCTCATAAATAGAAAAAGGGCCCCGCCGGAAATCCGGCGGGGCCCTTTTTCTATTTATGAGGAGCCCGGCGATTAGGTCGCAGGATGAATCGAAACTTGCTGACGGGTCTTGTCGTAGCGTTCGAACGCCACCACGCCTGGGATCAGCGCGTAGAGGGTGAAGTCGCGACCGAGGCCCATGTTACGGCCTGGGTGGAACTTCGTTCCGCGTTGGCGAACGATGATTTCGCCAGCCTTCACGACTTGTCCGCCGTAGCGCTTCACGCCGAGCATCTTCGGGTGAGAATCGCGTCCGTTTCGAGTACTACCACCGGCTTTTTTGTGTGCCATTATTTGTCTCCTATCGGCCCGTCCGGACCGAAATGATTAGAGTTAGAAAAGTTTTAAGCCTTCTTAGAAGGGGTCTTTTTAACGGCCGACTTCGCCTTCGGAGCTTCTCCGCCAGCAGCCTTCGCCTTATTCTCAGCGACGATCTTCGCGCCGAGCTTCTTCCGGGAACCGAGACGCTTAGGCGAGAACGCCAAGCCCTTCGGCTTCAGGTGCGAGATGAACGAGTCGAGCTTCGCAGACTTATCGGAAGCCGAGAGTTCGAACTTTTCGCCGGAGCCGTTCGAAACGCCCGTGACGAGAAGCTGGGTGAGGTCTTGGCGATGACCGATAGTGCGGCGGTATTGCTTCCGGCGCTTGTACTTCACGGTGAGGATCTTATCGCCACGGCCTTGGCCGACGATTTCTGCATCGACCACGGCGCCGTTCAGCGTCGGCTTGCCGAGCCAGATCGTCGTGGCGCTATCGCCTTGTTTCGCGACGAGAAGAACTTCGGAGAACTTCGTGGCCGAGCCGATTTCGCCTTCGAGCTTTTCGACTTGGACGACTTCGCCCGGAGATACCTTGTATTGCTTTCCACCGGTTTGAATCACTGCGTACATCTGTAGACCCCTTTGATTAGAAACTTTGCTCGATTAGATCCGTTTCTGCGGAACGCAAAAAGGTCCAGACGTTCATCATCTCCTTCTCAGTGCGGTTTGCAGTACAGTTACTGAGTCCGCTTGAGAGCTTGGTAGATCTTCGTCTGGGCCTGTCGGATTTCTTCGACGAGCTGTCCCGAGGGGATACCACGGACTTTTCCGCCGGTGAAGAGGAGATTTCCATCGACCATCGTGTGGCGCACGTGGTGCCCGGAGGTCGAGTAAACGATCGAGGACGCGATGGCTTCCAGATCGAGGTTTGAGCCTTTTTTGGCTGGATTTTGAGCTAGAGGCACTGCGTTATCTGGTTGATTCAAATCGATCCCGATCAGGTCGGCTTTCTTCCCGACTTCGAGGGATCCGATGTCGCCGAACCAAGAAAGGGCCTTGGCACCGTCCCGGGTAGCCATATCCAGCACTTCGCGGGCGGGCATCGCCTTCGGCCCGTGGGCGGGCTTGTGCATGAGCGCGGCGAGCCGCATCTCGGTGAACATGTTCAAATTATTATTGCAGGGCGCGCCGTCCGCGCCGAGAGCGACGTTAATTCCGCGCGCGCGGAGATCGGGCACGTGCGCGAATCCGGAGGCGAGTTTCAAATTCGAACTCGGACAGTGCACGACGTGCGTTCCCGTTCGGCGCAGGATTTCCTTCTCGTTCGGTTTCAGCCAGATGCAGTGGGCGAGTACGAGATTCTTCCCCGTCATCCCGAGCGAGTCGAGGTACTCGATGTTTTCGCAATGAACGAGTTCCTTCACGCGCGCGATCTCTTTTAGGTTTTCACTCGCATGCGTGTGAATCAGCGTTTTCTGCGCGCGCGCGGCGGTCGTGACTTCGCGGAGAAGCGCCTCCGTACAAGAAATGACGAAACGAGGCGCGTAGGAAACGCGCAGGCGATCACCGGCTTGGCCATTCCATTTCCGGAAGAGTCGATCGGCTTCGGCGAGCGCGTCGCGGGTCGATTCGCGCAGGCCCTCCGGAGTCGTGCGCGGATGATCCATCAGGCATTTTCCGAAACTCCCGCGGATTCCGTACTTTTTCGCCGTCTCGAGAATCGATTCAGTATGACGAACGGTCCCCATGTCGAGGATCGTCGTCGTGCCGGTCGAGAGGAGTTCGTAAATCCCCATTTTCGCGGAGGTCGCGATCGTCTCTTTCGTATGGGCCGCTTCCATGACCCAAATTCGCTTCGCGAGCCAATCGAGAAGTTCGAGATCATCGGCCTGATTTCGGAACAGCGTTTGGCAGAGGTGGGTATGGGCTTGGACGAATCCAGGAAGGACAGTGAGGCCGCTCCAATCGAGGATTTTCGCGTTCCGAGAACGGGTGGGCGATTTCGTCGTGATCTCGGCGATCCTTCCGGCGACGATCCGGAGGTTGGCGCGTAAGACGCGCCGCCGATTATCCTGCGTGACGAGGGTCGTCCCAGTGATCCACGTGTCGCCACCGCTTACGGGAGCCCGGCGTTTGGGTATCATTCTCGATTTTGCCATTCGAAACCCGAGCCTATGGCACCTCGTCGCGAAAGCGCAAGGCATGATCCCCACGCGCGTCTGAGGAACGCGCATGTATCGGCTACCGAGCGATCTTCTTCACTCGAATCTTCGAGGTTACCTTCGTCGCGACGCCAGTGGCGGGCGTGATCCCGGTGTCTTTCGTCGCGATCTTGATCACGGCCTTATGGTCGGGTTCGCTTGGCCATTCTTCGGAGGCGATCGTGTTCGCAAGCTTCGCGATAAATTTCTCATCGCGCTCGGTGACGAAATTGATCACGAGGCCCTGGCGTCCAGCGCGAGCAGTACGACCGACGCGGTGGAGGTAGTTCTCCATCTGGAGCGGGAGGTGATAGTTAATCACGCGACCGACGAGGTCGAGGTCGAGTCCGCGCGACGCGAGATCGGTCGAGATGAGAAACTCGATCGTTCCGTCTCGGAAGGATTTTAGGTTTTTCCGGCGTTCGACCTTATCCATCTCGCCGCGATAAACGACGCACTCGCGTCCGGATTGTTTCATTTTTTCGGCGAGTTTGTCGCACTGTTCGCGCGTATTCGTGAAGATGAGCGTGCCACCCTTTACCTTCTTCTCGAGAACGTCTTCGAGGAGTGGGAAGCGTTTTCCGTCTACGACTTCTTTATTTGAGGTCGCGAGCGTCGGTACGGTCTTGTGACTTCCGCCACTGCGAATGACTTCGGCGCCGGAGAAGAGTTTTTCCATCAGCGACTGGACCGCTTTCGAAACCGTCGCCGAGAAAAGCGCGAGCTGACGGTTTGGCGGACAGGCTTTCACGATCTTATTCGCGTCAGGAAGGAAGCCCTGGTCGAGCATCAAATCGGCTTCGTCGAAAACGAGGACGCGGACGTCGGTGAGATTGATGATGCCCATCTCGAGCATTTTCACGAGGCGGCCTGGCGTGGCAACGAGAACGTCGAACGGGGCGTTCACGTTCCGACGCGCGATTTCGAACGTCGTACCGCCGAGAACGGTGCGGACGCGGAGACGCGTCGTGTGGGTGAACGGCTTGAAGACTTTCGAGACTTGTTCGCCGAGTTCGCGAGTCGGAACGATCACGCATGCGCGCGGCTGACCAGCGGTGCGGACGGGATCCTTGTTGTTTTCGAGTGTCTTTAACTGGTGAAGAATCGGAAGGGCGAAGGCGAGGGTCTTTCCGCTGCCGGTTTGGGAAACGCCGACGACGGATTTTCCGGAGAGGAGCACCGGGATCGCGCGGGTCTGGATTTCGGTCGGGGTCACGAGCTCCTTTTCCGCCAAAGTAGCTTTGATGGTCGGAAGGAGGTCGAAACTCGAAAATTTGGTCATGGGCGGGTGTTTACAGCGGATCGCGTCACTACGGTAGGAGATTCGTGGGGGGGGGCTTATAACGGCGATACCGATGGTGGAGGATCCGGCCAATCGCCAATATCTTATCGGTTTCGGGCTTCGCGGCGCACGTTCACGATAAAGGGTATGGGTATCTTACGGGCGCTCGCGGTCTTTCTCGCACTCTGTTCTTCGTCGGCTTTCGCAAAAAACCTCCACCGAATCGATCCGCCGGAAGGCGCGCCGGACTCGGGCTTTGCGATCTACCGAACGGGTAAGCCGACCTTCGCGGACTACGAGCATCTCGTCTGCGATCTCGGGGTCACCGAGATTTTCGTCCTCAGCAATAACGGAGAATCCACCGAAGGTGCGTACAATGTGCGCGAAGCTCGGGAAGGGCGCTGTCCGACGAAGCAGATCGTCGTTCATAACTTCGATCAAACCGTAGCTAAGCACGCTCTCACGCAAGGATTTCTCGATGCGTTCGACGACTGGGTCCGGACGGCCCAAAGGGAAGGAAAGAAGATCGCGTTCCGTTGTAACTGCGGATGCCATCGCACGGGCCGCCTCGCCGCGTACTATCAGATGAAGTATATGGGCCTCTCCGTCGCCGAAACGAAGAAGGACCTCTACCGTTTCGCCCATCCAGGAAAGTATCCGGTCGAAATCGGGGACGACCTTTATTGGCTCGCCGTCGCGCACCCGCTCCACCAGCAAATCCGGGCGCTGAACGATCAGATTTACGGCCGATCGTGCTCAACCCGGAAGAAGTACTGTGTCGATCCTTCTACCGCTTCTTTTTCTGAGCCGCTTTTAGCTCAGCAGGACTGAACAGGCCGGGATAAAGCTTCGTGAACGTCGTGGCGAGCATCTCGCCCTTCAAATTCGTCGAGTAGACGGGAAAATCTCCGCCTGGCGCGGTAGCTACGAATTCGGATAGGACTTGGCGGCAGAGGCCGCACGGAAGCCAAGGCGGGCTGGCGTCGGTGACGACCAAGACTTCTTTGATCCGGATTTTTCCTTCCGCACAGACCGCCGTCTGGATCGCGCCGCGCTCGGCGCAGACCGTGCCGCCGTAACTCGCGTTTTCGACGTTGCATCCGGTGAAGACTTTTCCGTTCGCAAGCCGGATCGCGGCGCCGACTTGGCAGCCCGAGTGCGGTGCGTACGCATGGGCGCGGGCCTTTTTTGCGACGGCATAAAGTTTTTTCAGGTTTGCAGGTACGCGCGAAACTTTCATCGTAGGGATCTCCCGGCTATTTCTTTCCGTACTTCAGCTTCGGAATCGCCTTCTCAAGAATCTTATCGAGGTTTTCGACACTGAGTTTTATATTTTCCACGACTTCGGCGTGGGTGAGCTTTCGCGGCGAAAGGCCGGAAGCGAGATTCGTAATACAAGCGAGGCCGGCGACCCGCACTCCGAGATGATTCGCGGCGATCGCTTCCGGAACGGTCGACATTCCGACGGCGTCGCCGCCGAGCGTGCGAAGCATTCGGACTTCCGCCGGTGTTTCATAGGTCGGTCCGAGAACGCCGGCATAGACGCCCTTCTGGACCGCGATTCCGAGCTCGCGTGCGGTCTCCTCGAGAATCTGCACGCATTCGGCCGAGTAAGCTTCCGACATGTCGGGGAAACGTGGACCGAGCTGGGCCAAGTTCGGACCCTTCAAAGGATTGTCTCCCATGAGATTTAGGTGATCTTCGATGATCATGATGTCGCCCGGCCGGTAGCGCGTGTTGATTCCGCCCGAGGCGTTCGTCAGGAGAA
>JBBQMV010000041.1:0-13017 GCA_038329315.1 Bdellovibrionia bacterium
TAAGCTCGACGGTCGTTTCGATCGATACAGGTTTCGTCAGGTTGTATTTGAAGGCGCCGATTTCGATACGGCCGCCGACCCCCGGTTGGCGTCCACCTTGCTTTTCGATTTCTTTCGATTCGAAAAAAGCCTTTTTGACCACGATTTCGTTCGCACCTTCCGTACCAACGGTAGGAGCAGTATAACTTCCTTCGATCTCTGCCCGATCGATTCGGTAATTCCTATAGACGACGGTCTCGCCTTTTAGAACGCCGCGTGCCGAAAGAGTTTCCGGCACGCGATCGAGTTCCATTTCGGCATGACCATCGAAGCTCACGTGGCCTTGTGGAAGACGACTCGGATCCATATTCGCCGCCGGGTCGCCCGGGTGTTTCACGAGAAAGTCGAGCATACGCGCGAGATCTCCCTGGAGCTTCAATGCCAAGTCGGCCTTCAGCCCGGTACCCCGCAGTAGGTCGCCCGTCACCCGACCGCTCGCGACGGCCTGGGTTCCTTCGCGGACCAACTCAAATTCACGAATATCCATTCCGCTTGCTCCGAGACGGGCAGTCATCCGAAGACTATCCAGCGTCTTTGGGTACCGGAAACTCGCCGGGGTTTCTGCAGAGAGCTCACCGAGATAAACGGCGATATCGTAAAAAATATTATTCTTTTCTGAGACCTTTTCGATCTCGACGGCCTTGGCATTGAAATGAGAATGGCTTTTCAGACTAGGTAGATCGAGATCAACCGCAGTATTTTCGAGAGAGACTCGCTCGGTTTGGATTTCGAAGAGATCCTGCCAGGAAAGTCCGACTCCGCGGTGCTTCTTCACCTCGGCTTGGCCTGGGATAAGCGACGTCTTCACTTTTCCGTTCACAATCTTCACTTCGTGAATGCTGACCCGGCCGGAGAGAATCTGCAGCGGCCGAAAGGCGAGTTCCATTCGTTCGGCTTCGATCTTTGTCCCCGGTGGTAAATTCGCAGCATTTTTATCCGCGACTTCGATTCGCGGATTTACGATCCCGACTCCGGGCGGGAAAACTTGGATCGAAAGATTCGTGAAATCAGCGGTGATTCCAAGATTCTTCGGAACGTACTTCGCCAAAATCCGCTTCAGCTGGCCAGCGAAGACCGCACTCTGGATGTAGACCGTTGCCGATCCGATGAGAAGCGTGAGTACTGCGAGAAAGATGAGGACGGGGTGCTTTCGCATCGCCTACCGGGTGACTCCGTCGACCCGTGTCACACTCATCATCTTTACGCTTCTCCGCATTCGATCGTCTGCATCGCGGTAGCCCGGCTCGATTTGAAGAACCGCACGATACCACCGCACGGCCATTTCAAAATTTTGGAGCAGTTCTTGAGCCCGTCCCGCGAGGTATCCGTAGTCGATTCGTTCCGATTCCGGTGCACTTTGGTCCGCGACGAGCGCCTCGATCTCGATCATGGCCTCGAATCCGCTTCCTTTCGCTACCCACGTCGTCGCGAGCAGTGACCGCGCCCGACGTTCGCCAGGCTCCGCCGCTAGGGCCGCGCGAAACATCTGGAGCGCGATATCGTAGAATTCCATCTCGAGAAAACCGATCCCGAGATCGATACGATCTTGCGGCGTTGCTCCCGCACAAAGGAACTCTAAATTTTTTGAAAATGCATCGCGGTCGGCTTCGTTTGCAAAAAATCGCTCTTCGGCACGAGGCTCTGGCCCCAGCTCGCGCTCAAGCGCTAACGCAACCATCTCGCCATCTTCGAGACTGGGTTCAAGTTTCTTCTTAGCCCGCAGGAAACCGCCGCCGGTGTTTTCATCCTGCCCAAGTAGCTTCTTAATTTCGATTTTCTGAACGTCTTCGAGGCGATCCCGTGCGGAAAGGTTCGCCGGCTCCGCGCGAAGCACGCGGCGAAGAGTTTTCTTAGCATCTTCGAGAAGCCCTTCACTAATCAGAATCTTCGCATTCAGCAGAAGTTCATCGATCGACTCGGCGGCCGCCGGCGACGATGCGGGCTCGGCGGCTGGCGGAGTGGAATCTGAATTTCGGTCCGTCTGACTTTCGCCATACGGAATGGTCCGAGTTCCGAGTAAATCATCGCCGAGATCGACACGCGTATTTTTGGTGAATTCCGACATGAGAGTTCCTTCCTAGAACAGTTCATTGCCTACGGACCAGCTAAGCCGGTCCATCCGGCAGTGAACCTACTCACGACCCTAGAACAGCTTGTCTCTCGTTGAGACATCTATTCGATTTTACTCGGATTTAGTGAGGAACTCTTCCAAAAAATGGGTGTCGTATTCACCCGTCGAAAACGCCTTAGAAGCGAGCACTCTCTTGTGCATCGGGATGTTCGTTTTAATTCCTTCGACGATGTACTCGTCAAGCGCCTGGCGCATCTTCAAGATGGCCGCATCGCGATCTTCCGCGTGTACAATCAGCTTTCCGATCATCGAGTCATAGTTCGGAACCACGCGATATTGATCGTAAACAAAGGAATCGTTCCGAACGCCGTAGCCACCCGGAACATGCAAAGCGGTGATCAATCCCGGAGATGGCGCGAAGGTCATCGGGTCTTCGGCATTGATCCGACACTCGATCGAGTGGGAATTAATCTTGATATCCGACTGTTTCAGCGTCAATTTCGCGCCGGCGGCAACGAGGATCTGTTGTTGGATAAGATCGACGCCCGTTACCATTTCGGTCACCGGATGCTCGACTTGGATCCGCGTGTTCATCTCCATGAAGAAGAAATTCTTATTCTGGTCGACGATGAACTCGACAGTACCGACGCTCTCGTATTTCACTTCTTCGCAAAGGGCGAGGGCAGCTTTGCTCATCGCTTGGCGAATCTCGGGCGTGACAATCGGAGACGGCGCCTCTTCGATCAATTTTTGGTGGCGACGTTGAATGGTACAATCGCGTTCGCCCAGGGAGAGGCGGGTTCCGTATTTGTCGCAGAGAACTTGGATTTCGACGTGCCGAGGTTTTTCGCAGAATTTTTCAACGTACATGGCCGGGTTACCGAAAGCAGCACCGGCTTCGGCCGTCATGCGGTCGAAGTTATCGCGGATTTGTTTCGAATTCCGTACGATGTGGATCCCGCGTCCACCACCGCCCGCGGCAGCTTTCAAAATGACGGGATATCCGATTTTTTCAGCCGCTTCGATAGCGCCTTCGACGCCCGAGACGGGGTCGAGCGTTCCCGGAAGAAGGGGCACGCCAGCTTCCTTGGCGATTTTGCGCGCGCGGGTTTTTTCTCCCATCGCGACAATGTTTTCCGGCGTCGGACCAATAAACGTAATCTTACATTCGCGGCAAAGACGCGCGAATTCAGCATTTTCCGAGAGAAAGCCGTAACCTGGGTGGATCGCATCGGCACCCGTGATATCGGCTGCCGAAAGGATCGCTTGGATATTCAGGTAGCTCAATTTCGACTGCGGGGGTCCGATGCAAACCGCTTCGTCAGCCAGCTTCACATGAAGCGATTTTTCATCGGCGGTCGAGTAGACCGCGACGGTCGAAATTCCGAGCTGCTTGCATGCACGAATCACTCGCAGCGCGATCTCGCCACGATTCGCGATCAGGACTTTGCGGATCGAAAGGTTTTTCTTCGGCATGTCTCGGTTTCGATCGAGGGTTTAGGTTTCGATAATAAAGAGAGGCTCGCCGAATTCAACCGGCTGCCCATTCTCGACCAGAATCGCGACGACTTTACCGTCGAACTCGCATTCAATTTCGTTCATCAGCTTCATCGCTTCGACGATACAAAGGGTTTGGCCCTTTTTCACCCGTTGGCCCTCCTTCGCGTAGGGTTCCGCGGTTGGAGTGGACGAACGGTAGAACGTTCCGACGAACGGCGACGGGACTTGCTTCTGATTCGCGCCGAGCGCGGGTTTCGCACCGGCACCCGTCGGAGTCGAAAGCGCGGCGACGGGTGCCGCGGCTGCGGGCGCAACCGGAGCCGAGGCGGCGTACGCCATGAGCGGAGCTGAAGCCGAGGCTTGTCCCGCCATACGAACGTGAACGCGACCGTGCTTATCTTCGAGTTCGACTTCACCGACTCCGTAAGAACCCATCAAACGAAAGACTTCTTCGAGTCGTTTGATTTCAGGAGATTTCGGGACGCTTTTCTCGGTTTGCGGAACGGATTTGATCTTCTTCATGTCCGACTACTTGTTGGCCTTTTCGACGTAGGCGCCTTCGCGCGTATCGACTTTAATCAAATCGCCTTCTTTACAGTGGAACGGGACGTTCACCGAAGCTCCGGTCTCAAGCCTTGCCGGCTTCGTTCCGCCAGTGACGGTGTCACCTTTGGAAGCTGGAGCGGTTTCAATGATTTTCAAAATGACGAAAGTCGGAAGTTCGACGCCGATCGGACGACCATTATAATATTGGACCTGAAGGACCATGTTTTCTTGCATGTATCCGACGGCGTCGCCAAGAATCTCTTCCTGAATCACACTTTGGTCGAACGTGACTTGGTTCATGAAGTTGTAGCCGGCAGGATCCTTATAGAGAAACTGCATTTCGACTTGTTCCGTATCGGCGGCGTCGACTTTGTCGCCGGACGTGATCGTTTTTTCCGTCACGTTGCCGTTCAACATGTTCTTCACTTTCGTGCGCGTAAACGCGCGCCCTTTACCGGGGCTCACATGTTGGAAATCGATAATTTCGAAAGGGACCTTATCAAACTCAATCTTAAGTCCCTTGCGGAACTGGTTCGTCGCGTATTGGCTCATAGGACTAAAGGGTTACCACGCCCCTCAGCGGACCGGCAATGGGAATTATCGCAAAGATAACAGCTAGTTATCCTCGATACTGATGGCGATAGCGCTCGATCTGAACCAACGTCGCCTGGAGAAGTTCAATCCGCGCGAAAATTTGGGCCTTCAAAACCCGATCATCGCGCGAGATCGCATCGCGAGCCGGGCGAATCTGCATCTTTTGAGGCGACGGATCTTTGCGGAGGACGAGCACTCCTTCTTCGTACGCTTGGGTCTCGAGTTCGGCCACCACGCGTGCGGTCTCCGGATCGGTCGGGTTAAAATAGAGGAGCATTTTATACGCAGAGAGTGCTTCCGCGACTCTTCCGAGCATCAAGCAACTTTCAGCGACCAGGCGCTGGGCGACGAGGTTGTCCGGTACTTCTCGGACCACGACGCCGAGACCATCGACGACTTCGTCATAGAGACGTTTTTCAAAAAGTGCGCGTGCAAGGGCGACTCTTCCGCCGACGAAGTTCGGGTGAACCCGAAGTCCCTCGCGGGCGATTTCGATCGCTTCGTCGACGAGGCCGGCCTTGCGGTAAGCCTCGGCGAGCGGAGCGAAAATCCGTGATGTCGGATCTTCCTGATATTTCTTCAGGTAGTCGTAAATCAGCGGTGAAAAGCTCTTATTTTCCATTCGATTCAAGACTCCGGCTCGGCGGACGATAGGCCGACGATTGCTTCGTATCGAGATCGTTCGACATGACTTCTTCGTTCAGGACTCGTGGAGTGATGAAAATAAAAAGTTCCGAACGCGTCATCTTCTTACTCTCGTTCCCGAAGAGAGCGCCGATAATCGGAAGTTTCCGCAAGCCAGGAATGCCGGCTTCGGAGGACGTTTCGTTCGCGGTGTAAACTCCACCAATCGCAATCGTCGATCCGCTTTCCGCTACGACTTGAGTGGTCATGTTTCGGTTCGCGATACCCGTATTTCCGTTTCCTAAGTCCTTAGGAGTATCGTTTGCAATGGAAAGTTCCATCACGATATTTCCGTCGTTGGTAACCGTCGGAGTAACGCCCAAGGAAAGGTTCGCGCTTCGAACCTCGGTACTTGGCGCGGTACCGTTCTGGGTTTGGATCGTGACGGGAACCAGCACTGGCACCCCCTGAACAATCGTCGCCTGCTTCTTATTCAAAACGACCGTGCGCGGAGACGAAACCACGCGGGTCCGGCTCTCACTCTCGGCGAGACTCAAGATCGCAGAAAGGCGGAGCCCGGCAAGTGCGCCGATCTTTAGTTTCATACCGAGCGCGTTCGCGCCCGCAGCCGACGCATTACCCACATTCCCCGGAAGCCCCGGATTTGAAAGCCCCTGGAGGAAGGAACTTCCGAGACCGCCCCACGAAGGATCGGCCGTAGCGCCGAAGGCACCGTTCATCGCTTTACTGAATTCTTCGGAAGCGTCGACGATTTTCGCTTCGATTTGGACCTGCGGAGTTTGGCGATCGAGTAGCTTGATGATCTTCGCCATCCGCTCGAGGTTATCCGCGGTGTCTTGAATGATGAGAGAATTCGTCCGGTCATCGACGATGATGGTATCCCGAGCAGCGCCGCCGCCGGATACCCCAGCGTTCCCGGCGCCGAAACGAGTCAGCACCGGCATCAAGCTCGGCCCCGTCGCGTAGCTCAGCGGGAAAATCCGGGTTACCCGAGGTGCGCTATTTTCAGCCGCTAATCGTGCCTGTTGTTGCGCGGTCTTTTCCGAAGTAAGAGTCGTCAATTGGGCGATACGAAGGACGTTCCCGGTGCGCTCGGCCCCAAGTTTATTTGTCGTGAGGATCGTATCGAGCGCCAAATCCCAAGGAACATCGACGAGCGAGAGGTTCACCTTGCCCACTACGTCGGTACCAATCACCAAGTTGAAACCCGAGGTCTCGCCGATGAGTTTGAAAATATCGACGATATCACCGTCCTTGACCTGAAGGGTGATGTGGCGACCGACGTAACGTTTCGTCGAGGAAGCGTCGAGGAACTGATCGATACGGCCTTCCGGCGTTCCCGCCGGATCCACCTCGGCGCTCCGGGTGAGTGCCATTTGGTCTACGTTGGAGGAGTGATTAGCCGAAGTCGAACTTCCGTCCTCAGCACTTTTCGTGGCTGTCTTCGCCTTTGATCCGGTCGATCCTGTCTTAATCGGCATCACGTTCGGATCCGCGGCGCCGTCGATCCCCACGTAAAGACGAGACCCCTCGGCGACCGTAGAAATGTCCGTCGCTTCCCGCAGCTGAACGATGATCCGCACCGCGTTTTTCCCGTCGACGTTATACGGACTGATCAAGGCGACCTTGGAGTTAAAACTCGCGGTATCCAATCGACGACCGGCGTTCGCATTAGCCAGCTTGGCATTGTGGATCTCAAAAATAACCTGCTTGTCCGCGGCATTATCGATGCGTTCGAACTCGATTGGACCATCTCCGATCACCACGATCTGATTCGGGGAGTTTTTTCCAAAAAACTCGATTCGCGTAATCTTATTAATCGCTAGTGCGCTTCCCGTAGAAAGGAATGCGAGCCCAAACACCGAAGCCAGCAGGGTTCCGAACGAGATTTTGGAGTTTTCTTTATGCATCATGCAAATATCCCTTACTGTGGCGTTGTTCCAGCCACTGCTGGCTGATCCAGGCCGATTTCGGTATCGAACTGCTCGACTTCCCCAAGAGGGTTAACGACTTTTTCGCGGACGACGATAGTTTTGGTCGTAATCTTGACGATCACTCCGTCACGAAGCCCGATTTTCATTTTTTCGGCGACGTAATGGGTTTTCGAATCCGGAGCGATCAGCATCGCTCGCATCCGAAGTGGACCCGTTATGATCGCAACGACTTTGAAATCGGTTACCGCGTATTTTTCGAGATCCGAACGCGAATCCAAAATTTCCGCGATGGCGGGTTCCTTGAAAGGATCCCGGAATTTCTTATAATCGACCACGCTAATAGGTGCGGGCACGGGAGGAGGCAAATTTAAAACCGAGCTTGGAGGTGATGAAGGAATTTGAGCGGGCTTCACCGGCGAGACCATCGGTTTCGGAAGGTCCACCGCCAAAGCGTTAAAACACCCAAGAAAGCTCATCAGTATGAGAACGGATAGACGCGAAATCATTTCGTGCCTCCCGTATTCACAGTAGTTCCCGCACCAATTTTTTTGATTGCGTCGGAACCACCACTCGTCGCGACCGTGTCTTCTTGTGTCCCAAGGTAAACATACGAGCGGACTTTAATCGTTCCCTCAAGTTCGATGAATCGACTTCCGCGAGAGGTTCCACCTCTCGGTCTAACACTGAAGTCATCGATTCGAACGATGCGCTCTGCCTGGGCAAGGCGATCCAAAAACGCGATCAGCTGAACATATACTCCCTGAAATTCGAGATCAAAGGGTTGCTCTACGTAAAACTGCTGCGAAACGGGAGGAAGCGGCACTAGGCTTCGCACCGTCAATCCGACGTGCTTCGCTTCATTCAGAACTAATTTCATGAACGCCGGGATGTCATTATTTTCGGTGAGCGTCGATTTCATCGTAGCGAGCTCGGTAGAGAGTCGGCGAAGTTCGTCCCGCTTTTTTTCCAAGTTCTGGTAAAAAGCCTTTGCGTCAGCGACCTTCTTTTCGCCCGCGGTAATATCCGCATTCTTCTGATCGAGTGAAGTCTGCTTCACTCCGAGTTCCGAAGTCCGATCCGTAGTGAAGGAATAATAATCCCACCCGAGATAGGCGATGACCGCGATAAAAATGAGATTAATGATCATTTTCATCGGCGATCCGCCTCGAGCTCGAAGATGGCGCTCCCGCGCCCACCTTTCACGGTTTCTTGCTTACTCGATTTGAGAACGACTCCTTTGAAGTAAATCGTTTCCTCGAGACTTTTCATAAAGTCAGAAACGACATCCATACTCGTGGAGGATCCGCTAATCTTAAAATGCCGATCCTTGAGGGCGAAATCACGAAGCCAGACATCCTTCGGTATCGTTTCCGACAATGTGGTAAGAATTTTCGGCGGGGTCGTCCGATCGCGAATCAGCTCCTGGATTGTTTCAATCTTCGTTCGAATTGTCTTTTCGTCGGCTTCGAGACTTTTTTTGATCTGCTCGTAACCGTTTGTCTTGTTCAGTTCGGAATTGATAAGATTGAGCTTACTATCGAGCGCGGCCGTTTCCGCGTCGATCGCAGCGAGCTTTTCTTCCTTCAATCCGCCCTCATACCACCAGCCACCGCCAAGGATGACTGCGTAAATCACTCCGAGGATAATGATCGAGCGCTTCGCGCCGTCGTCCATCGAAAGGCCACCCGCACCGCCGCCCCTCAGCTTGGCGAGGAAGCCCTTGATACCCGAAATGCCCGCTCCGGTCGGGGACCCTAATGCGACCCCCACCGCGGCTTTTCGCTGATGTAGGTTGACCTTAATCATCCCATACTCCCGCGAATGGCATACCCGAGTGACACCGAAACGAAGGGTGCAATGCTCGCGATTAACTCGGGCGTGAAAATCTTCTCGTCATAACCGATGCGGGCAAATGGATTCAGAAGCTGAACGGGTAGACCGACTCGCTCCTCGATTCCTTTTGAGAGTTCCGGAATTTGTGAAGCTCCTCCTGTAACGAGCACATAAGAAACAGGGGCTCCGCCGGAAGACGCGTTGTAGAAATCAAGGGCTCGACGAATTTCGGTCGCGAAATTTTCCACCGCTACCTGAGTAAGTTCTGCAATCTCCTGGGGAACCGCGCCGCGACCTTGGCCGATTTTCAACGCCTCGGCGTCGCTCGCACTCAAATTCATTTGCCGTTGGATTTCCGCGGTGAGGTTCTTCCCTCCCACCGGCGATTCTTTAGTGAAAACTGGAACTCCGTCGTGAAGGACGAGGACCTTCAATGTCGATGCCCCGATGTCGACGAGGGCGACTGCTTCGCCCGGGCGGGCATCGTAATTCGCTTCGAATATGTTCTGAAGCGCGAAGTACTCAGTATCGACGATCTTCACTTTAAGACCCGCGCCTTCGACGGCGCTGACGAAACCATCCATCACGGAAAGCTTCGCGGCGACGAAGAGAACATCCGTCTTCGAATCCTTTCCGCGAGAAATCGTGTGGAAATCCATCGAGACTTCGCTTGGATCGAACGGGAGGTACTGCTCGGCTTCCCAGAAGACGGCGTCTTGAAGTTCGCTCGCTTTTTGAACTTCGACCATCATCCGTTTCAGGATGATCGAAGATCCGCCCATTCCCGTGACGACGAGTTTCTGTGAAATTTTTGCTTGGTTGATCGCCGCCTGGATCGCGCCCGTAACGGCGACCGGATTGAATACTTCCCGGTTCACGACCGCATCTTCCGGTAGGGACGCCATTCCGAAGCGAACCAGCTTCCAAACTTTGCCGACTTTCTTAACCTCGGCAATCGTTGCCGACGCCGCGCCAATACAGATCCCCACCGTCGGCTTTGCGCCAAACGATAAGATGTCGGAAAGCGCCGAAACTACCGCCGCCTGTGAAATCAGTTGTGCTGATAAGGGCGCGACGCTCAGCGCGTCGAACCCGATCGTTCCTGCCATGGAACTCCCCGTCGTTATCCTAAAAGTTAACTTGACTAGGGTACTCCGGTCAATTCAATCGAAGTCGATCTCCGCGAAAAGACCGGAGAAATTCAAAAACGCGACTCGATCGAGTCGCTTCTCTGTCAAATCTTTGGCGGTTAAAATTCCAAGCGCCTGAACGCGATCCGCAGTCTCCGCGCCAAGCGGATCGTAACAAACCGTCGTCGTCACACGCTCAAGTCCAAGCGTCGTTGCATCACGGGGTTCGAAGACCACGAAGTCGGTGCCACGCTCGCGATTTGCGAAGACGGGACCGCCACCCCAAATTCGGGCGGACTTCGAGTTCGAGTCGCACTGGTCCACTCGCTCGATGACATATTGGGGACCATCCAGCGAGTCTTCGATTCGAAGGCGAAGCGGAACTCCCAGCGCCGCCGCGTCGACTTTCATTTGATTCGCTCGCACGGCAAGGATGCGCATCGCATTAATTGCGCGCCATTTCGGGAGGCGATCCTCGATTACGGGCGCCGCAAGAATGGCGACGAAGACCAAGAAAACTCCAAGGATGATCCAAACTTTTTTACGCCGGAGGCGAAACTCGATCCGTTCCCAGAGTTCAAACTGGCGCCACTCGTCGTCCTTCCAACGATTTTCGGCTACATCAGATTCATGAATGGGGACCATATTAAATCTCCGAGCAGGTAGGTGTAGAGCGCACCGACGACCAGGAACAGTCCATAGGGCAAGGATACTTTCATGAGGCTGCCTTCACCACCGTTCTGTCTTCGGGAAACCCACGCATAGCTCAGCCCGAGAATAGTTCCGAGAACCGAGCTGATGAAGATCGTCGTCAGTACCCCAAGCGGACCAAGAAAGGCTCCGAGCATGGCGAGAAATTTAATATCGCCGCCCCCCATCCCGGCCCTGCCGGTTCGCCACTGATAGTACCAAGCGATGGCGTAAAAAAGTCCGAATCCAAGGGCGGCCCCCGAAATTCCAGAAATGAGGCCAAGACCTGGCGTAAAAGCGCAGGTGAGGAGGCCTAGTGTGAGTCCACCCAGGCTGAGTGGATCTGGAATCAACCTCGTTTCAAGATCAATAAAAGTAATCGCGACAAGAATCGCGACAAATGGAAAGTCTCGAATAATCAAAAGCGCGGTTAGGCCAAATTTGATCTTCACGGCAAAAAATAGAAGTCCGGTAAGAAGTTCGACGATCGGATAACGAACGGTGATCGGGGAACGGCAGCTTCGGCACTTTCCCCGGAGCAGGAGATAGCTTAAAACTGGAATATTATCGAACCATCGGAGTTCGTATTGGCACTTCGGGCATTTGCTCCCGGGACGCACGAGTGATTTCCGTTCGGGGAGTCGCGCGATCACTACGTTTAGAAAACTACCGATCACGAGCCCGAATAAAACCACGAAGAGGTTTACGAACCCTTCCGGCAGATTTTCGAAAACAAATACGGTATTCACCGAGACTAACCTTCCCGGCGGTTCAGGAGTCGCCCTGTAAAGTAGATAAGAGGAGCGATCCACAATACTGCGTAGAGTATCCCGTTCAGTACGAATTTCGTAGAGACGGGCATCCCGTACGTGGCTAAAAATCCGAAACTGAAATGCCCAAGATTCGGGATCGCATTCACGAGTGGAATGAAGATTTCGTGAATCCAAGGTTCCTTCGCCTTTTCCAAAACCATCCGCAGTGGATCGACGTTCGAGCCGATGAAATAGATTCCGATCACGAGCATCACGGAAATCGAAGTCGTCGTGAAACTCGAGAAGAAGACCGCAAACGCGGCGAGCACCAATGACTGAACGCATAGAAATCCGAGTGCGTAGAATACGACCGGCTTCAAGCTCCCGCCAACGGAGGTGAAAAGAAGTAGCTCTGTAAGTGTGAGAAAAAACCAATTCAGAATAACCACGCTAGTTAAACCGATGAACTTCCCGATCACGAACTGCAGCCTCGAAATCGGCCGCGCGAGCGCCACGAAAATCGTTCGCCGCTCGAACTCGCGTGCGAGCATCGCCCCACCGGCGAACACGCCAACGATACCGCAGGAAAGGCTAATCGCAGACATCCCGAAATCAAGGATGACTCGATCTCGGCCGATAAAGGTCAGTTGCGAAGCCAAATAACTCACGCCGATCAGGAGAAACGCGAAGAGAATAAAGTTATACAAAATCTTGTCGAAAATAATTTCGAGGAACGTGACCCAAGCGATAGCGCCTACCGGGCGAATCGAATTCCGATAAAAACTTCCTTTTTTCATAGGAATGCATCCTCCAAAGAGGGGCGGATCGGGTTTACCCACGCGATTTTCGCGTTTGCATCAAGAAGTTTCTTGAGGGTCTCGTCGATGTCGCGATCAGATTCGAGGGTGGCGCGAATTCCTTCGGGCGTTTCGCGGAGCACTGAAAATTTCGCTACGGACGCGAGCCGATCGATGCCGATACCGCTTAAAGCGATTTCGACCGGATTTACGGTCCGGCTTAGGTATTGCGACATCGAGCCGCAGCCGATCAGCTCACCCTGGCGAATCATTGCCACAGAATCGCAAATCATCTCGACGTCCGGGATCACGTGAGATGAAAAGAAGATCGTTCTTCCTTCACGGCCAAGCTGCAGGATCAGCTCCCGGATTTCCTTCCGACCGACGGGATCAAGCCCGCTCATCGGCTCGTCCAGGACCAGGAATTCCGGACTATGGATGAGCGCCTGCGCGATACCGATTCACTGGAGCATCCCTTTTGAATAT
>JBBQMV010000042.1:0-13013 GCA_038329315.1 Bdellovibrionia bacterium
GTTCTATGGCGGATCCGAAAAAGGCTATACCGACTACCCCGCTCTCTAGGCGCCTCGTTCTGAATTCTCGTTTTAGGTCACTTCAGGAGCGCTTCGAGGGTAACTGGATGATTGTGATGGGTCGTCGTGATGTGGGTAGCATCGTATGCGATCCACCGAACGCAGCAGTCGGCGTAATTCACGCCCGCCGCTTCGACGGCGATAACGATTTTGCCCGGCTCGGACGTTAGGTCCGGATGCTCCTCGAGGACGAGGCGCTCATAGCCCCCGGCTTTATGGACGACGATCTTTTTCAAGCCTTCGCCGCAAGCGCCGCTTCGATATCGCCCGAGATATTCTCGGGCTTATCGGTAGGCGCGAAACGCTTCAGTACGGTTCCGTCACGTCCAATAAGGAATTTCGTGAAGTTCCACTTAATGCCTTCGCTCCAGAGAATCCCCTTCTTTTCCTTCTTCAGATACTGGAAGAGCGGAGCCGCGTTTTCGCCGTTTACATCGACCTTCGCGAACATTGGGAAATCGACTTCATAGGTGAGCGAACAAAAGTTTTTGATTTCGGTTTCATCACCCGGCTCCTGGGCGCCGAACTGATTGCACGGAAATCCGAGCACGGCAAAACCTTGTTCGCGGTACTTTTTAAAGAGCGCTTCAAGGCCTTTATATTGCGAGGTGAAGCCGCATTTACTCGCGACGTTCACGACGAGCATTGCCTTCCCTTTATAGTCTGCGAGGGTAGTCTTCTTGCCGTCGATCGTCTTCACTTCGAGGTTATAAATTTCCGAGTTCGCCATGGCTTCCATCCTTTAAAAAGTTACCGGTCCCAAATTTTCCAAGCGCCTAAACAAAGCACGGCGCCGACCCCGAAACACGGCCAGGGGTTGTATATAAAATACGGATAGACCATGAGCACAACTCCGATCCCGATCAAGCCGGGATTTCGGTTTTTCCGACCGTGTTTAAAGATGAACCATCCGAACACACTGAATGCGAATCCCCAGAAAATCCCCCAGAGACTAAACCCCGAAAGCATCCCGCCGACATCGACGTTTCCATTCGCATCGGTGGCTTTTGCTAACTGCTTCTGAAGTTCTTCCTGAAGTTGTTCGCTATCCATTGCGTACGCTCTCTACTCGAAATCCGGATTGATCCGGTCGAGCTTTTCCTTGAGTTGAATCTCGAGACCGACTTCTTTCGGTAGATAAAACTTACGCCCGACGAGTTTGTCCGGCAAGTGAACTTGCTTTACCCGCTGGGCCGGCGACGAGTGAGCGTACTGATAGCCGGCGCCGTAACCTTCGGACTTCATGTAAGCGGTCGGTGCGTTTCGAAGCTGCATCGGAACGGGCAGCGCGCCCGAAGCGCGCACTTCCGCAATCGCTTCTTCGATACCCATGTAAGACGCGTTCGATTTTGGCGCCATCGCGAGATAGGTCACCGCTTGGGCGAGATTAATCCGGCCTTCCGGCATTCCGATAAACTCGACGGCTTCTTTCGCATTCAGTGCGACTTGAAGGGCGCGCGGATCGGCGTTCCCGATATCTTCGCTCGCAAGGATCGTCAACCGGCGGGCGATAAAGGTCGGATCCTCACCGCCTTCAAGCATCCGCGCGAGATAATAAAGACCCGCGTGCGGATCGCTATCACGGATCGACTTAATGAACGCAGAAATGACCGTGTAATGTTCTTCGCCGCCTTTGTCGTACGGAATCGGCTGACGTTCCATCGCCGACTCGAGCGCCGCTTTCGTATCTTCGAGCGAGAGTTCACGCTGCGATCCATGCGCATACAGAGAAACACTCTCGAGCGCAGTGAGTGCCCGGCGCGCGTCGCCCTCATTCGTATCCGCGAGCCACGCGATCGCGTCGTCTGATAACTTCAGAACCCCGCCGAGTCCTTTTTCGGTATCGACCAGCGCGCGGCGAAGGACCTTCGAGATTCCGTCGGCCGGAATATTTTCAAGTCGCATCACCCGTGAACGCGAGAGCAGCGCACGGTTCAGTTCGAACGACGGATTTTCGGTGGTCGCCCCGATGAGCGTGACGGTTCCGTCTTCGACGTGTGGGAGGAGCGCGTCCTGCTGGGATTTATTGAAGCGGTGGATTTCGTCGACGAAGAGAATCGTACGCGCCCGATTCGTGCGGGAGGCGAGCTTCGCGCGTTCGACCGCTTCCTTAATATCCTTCACTCCGGATTGGACTGCCGAAAGCGTTTCGAACCGGGCTTTCGTTTTGCTTGCGATAATTTTCGCGAGCGTCGTCTTTCCGCAACCGGGCGGTCCCCAGAGCACGAGCGAAGGAACGCGGTCGGATTCGATCCATTGGCGAAGCGGTTTACCCGGGCCGAGGATCTTTTCCTGCCCGACAAAATCGTCGAGCGTTTCCGGGCGCATGCGATAGGCGAGCGGACCCGTACGGGTCTGCCGGTCGGCATCGTCAGAGGTGCTAAAAAGATCGGGCGAGGAATCGTCGGCCATGGAGTTTAACTAGGGATTATCATAGGATCGGGCGAGTGAGACTAGCCGGCGCATGAAAGTAAAAACCATCGGATTTGTCGTAAAGCACCACCACCCCGGAGCGAAGGGGCTCGCCCTCCAGCTCGCCCAAGATCTCGTGCGCCGCGGCTACGCCGTCGTTTTCAGCACGGAGAGTCAAGAATGTGCAGCCGCGTTAGTTCACGCCCTAAAATCTGACCCGAAAAATAAGGGTTTGAAGCTCGGTAAAGTCACTGCGGTGGCCAAGCCGAAACTCGTCGACCTCACCGACCTAATCGTCGTCCTCGGCGGCGACGGTACCCTCCTCTCGATCGCGCGCCTTATGCGCTCGCGTTCGGTTCCTCTCCTCGGAATCAACATGGGTACGCTCGGATTTCTCACCGAGGTGAACCACCTCGACGCCGCGAAAGTTTTGAACTCGATCCTCGACGGAAAAGCACCGCTGATTCAAGAACGCGCGCTTCTCGAGGTGACCTTCATGCGCGGAAAGAAGGTGCTCTTCAAGGGACCGGTCGTAAACGACGTCGTGATCTCGAAGGGCGCGATCGCGCGGATCATCTCGATTCGCGTGACGGTGAACGGAAAGATCGCGAACGTGGTTCGCGCCGACGGTCTCATCTTGTCTACGCCTACGGGATCGACGGCCTACTCCCTCGCTGCCGGCGGACCGATTCTCGAGCCTTCGGTCGGTGGCGTGATCCTGGCACCCATTTGTCCGCATAGTCTTACCCAACGGCCGATCGTGATGTCGGACCGGAACGAAATCGAATTAAGTCTGAATCAACAGCCCGGCGATGTCGTGCTGACTCTCGACGGACAGGACGTCTTCGAGATGAAGAAAGAGGACCGCGTGATCGTGAAGCGGTTTGCGAAGCACAGCCTGCAGCTGATCTCGACTCCGGGTCGGGACTACTACAGTCTGCTTCGTGAAAAACTCAGTTTCGGTAACAAGGACGTAGTCTCAATTTAGAACCTACTGGCCGATAGCCGGAGAGTCCAATGTTAGAAACTCTGAAAATTAAAAACCTGGCCGTGATCGATTCCGTCGAAGTGCCCTTCGAGGCAGGCTTGAACATTCTTTCCGGAGAAACCGGGGCTGGTAAATCGATCGTGATCGAAGCGATCTCGCTGATCCTCGGCTCGCGGGCGACCTCCGAACTCATCCGCGCCGGGTGCGACGAAGCGATCGTTGAAGGGATTTTCTCGACCAAGGAACTGCCGTGGCTCGAAGCACGGCTCGTCGACGCCGGTTTCGCGGCCGACGATCACACGCTTTTGATTAAGCGCTCGATTTCGCGCGCCGGTAAGCACCGGATCTACATCAACGGCTCGCTCGCGACGCTTGCGAACCTCCAAGCCGTTTGTGAAGACCTCGTCGATCTTTGCGGCCAGCACGAGCACCAGTCGCTTTTAAAATCCGGAACCCAAATCGAACTCCTGGACCGTTTCGGTGGTCTCACGAAGGAAGCCGTCGCCTTCGGTAAAATCTTCAGCGCCTACCGCGAAATGCGCGACGAACTCGCGCGTCTCTCCGGAAATGAAGCCGAACGTACGCGCCGGGTGGATTTCCTCCGCTTTCAAATCGAGGAACTTCGCGCGGCCGAACTTGCGCCCTCCGAAGACGACAAACTCCAAACCGAAAAAACCCTTCTCCAAACCTCCGAAACGCGACTGAAGCACGGCGAGTCGATCCGCGGCGCCCTCGAAGACGAATCCGGAGCACTCGCCTCGATTCGCACTGCGATGATGCGGGCGAAGACGCTCGCACTCATCGACGAGAACGCGGAATCGCTGCGCGCGATGCTCGAACGCGCACTTTCCGAAGCCGAAGAAGCTTCGCTCGAAGTGAATCGCTACCTCGGTTCCGTCGACCTCGACCCGGCTCGCCTCGAGCACGTCCAATCCCGGCTTTCTCGCCTAGCCGAACTTCGCCGGAAGTACGGCGCGACGACTGAAGAAATGATCGCGATGCTCGAGACGCTCGAGGCCGAACTTTCGACGCTCGAGAATTCCGAGACGAAGGCGAAAGAAATCGAAGTGGAACTCCGGAAGCTCGAGAAAAAGATCCTCGCCGCCGCGGAAGCCCTTTCCGAAAAGCGGATGAAGGTCGCGAAGCTTCTTGGGAAGTCGGTCACCGACGAACTGAAGGACCTCCGCATGAGCGACGCGAAATTCGCGATCGAACTCGGATTCTCGAAAGAAGTCGAGACCTACGGAGCCCACCTCGCCGGAAATACGATCCAGTTCGTCGTCCAGACGAACAAAGGCGAAGAGGCCCGTCCCCTCGGTAAGATCGCTTCGGGCGGCGAGCTTTCGCGCCTCATGCTTTCGATCCGCCGAGTGATCGCGGACCGTGGCGGAATCGGCGTTTATCTCTTCGACGAAATCGATGCTGGCATCGGTGGGCAGACCGGATTCGAAGTCGGCCGAAAACTGAAATCGGTCGCCTCGTTTAACCAGGTGATCTGCATCACCCACCTTCCGCAGGTCGCGGCCTTCGCGGACCACCACCTCGTGGTTCAGAAGACTTCGGCGGGTTCCCGCACTCAGACGACTGTCGTGGAGCTCGCGAAGAAGGAACGCAAGGAAGAGATCGCGCGCATGCTCGGAGGCCCGGTTCTCACGAAGAAGTCGCTTTCGAATGCGGCCGAACTTCTCGAAACCGCCCACGGATAATTTTCCGGTGGGACACATTGGCGAATCGCTGTTGGGAGTGACTTAATATGGATCCGGGATATCCCGTCACGCCGTTACCACCTGGTTGCCCTTGGAGCACGTTCGCGCCTCCGCACATCAAGTACTGCGAGGAAAATCTCTGTTCCTGGATCGTCGCCCCTTCGAATACCTGGAGTAACCTCGGCTACATCATCATCGGCATTTGGCTTTGGAAAAAACTCGCTCGCGAAAAAACCGGACTCGTCACCCTCTTCGGTCCCGCCATCCTCGGCACGGGAATCGCTTCGTTCGCGTACCACGCCTCATATACGTTCATGTTCCAAGTCCTGGACTTCATGGGAATGTATCTTTTTTCTGGGCTCTTACTCACGCTGAACCTCGTTCGCCTGAATTGGGTCTCGCGTCGGCTCGCGATTCCGACCTACGCGGCGTGCGTGCTTGCGGGTACCTTGCCTTTCCTCGTCACAAGTGGAGCGGCCGGGCGCTCGATCTTCGGGATCCAAGTCGGTCTCTCGATGGCGAGCGAGATCTATCTCTTCCTTCGAAGCCGGGCTGCCGGCTTGAACGTGAATTACGCCCCCTATTGGAAGACACTCGGAATTTTCGTCGTCGCCTATTCGGCGTGGTGGATCGATACTGGTAACATCTGGTGTATCCCCTCGAACCACCTCCTACAGGGACACGCGGTCTGGCATCTCACGAACGCGTTTTGTTTCGTGACGATCGCGACATTTTACCGCCAATTCAAAACGCTGACTTAAGGATTTTTGAGTGAACCGGCGCTGCCACTGACGCCTGCACCGGCCGCGCTTCCGCCACCGACTTTCGGCGTATCGAAAACACCGCTTAGTAACTTTCGAAGGCCGTCCCTATTTTTTGATTTCGGGCCCCAGCACGAGAACGTGACGTTTACGTTGATGTCCGTTTTGACCGTCGAATGATCGGTAGAATAAAACGTGCTTACGGCGGGGACGGACGCGACGGCCTTCATTCGATTTTCTTTACCGCTCGCCACTGCGGAGAGCTTGATCAATACGTCTTTTTTGAGTTTCACTTCCCATCCCCGGGTGTTCGGAATGACGGCGCAGACATCACATCCCGAAGAGAGATAATCTTCGAGGAGTTTACAATCGGGCGAATTCTTCTCGATCTTCGAAAACTCTGTCTCTTGAGTCACGGTGAATTCCATCCCCTGGAACGGATTGCCGTCGGCAAAAGCGGAGACCGAACCAAGAACTGCAATGAGAAGGGAGAGTCGCTGCATAGGAATTCCTCTATAGAATAGACATCGGGCGAACATGCGGGATTCTTTACCGTTCAAACCAAAATCGGCAATTTCTAACCGCACCGTCTCTCATGCGTTACTTCCGAGCATTCCCCATGATCTTCACGAGCTGCTTTCGAGTTACGATCCGAGTAATAAAGACCGTCAGTCGATTCATCCACCCGCTGACGGTGGTCGGGCCCGACTTCCGTTCGAACGCCCGAATGGCGTTTTCGGCGACGACTTCTGGCGTTTCGGTCACCCAGTCCGGAACTTCGTCCTCCGCCCATCCCGCTCGATCGGCGAAGTTCGTTTTCGTCGCTCCCGGCGCTATGTTCACGATCATAATTCCCTTTTTCCGACACTGAAACCAAAGCGACTCCGAAAAGGACGCGACGAATGCTTTCGTCGCAGAGTAAATCGCTTGACGCGGCATCGGAAGGTAACCGAGTACCGACGAAACCTGGATGATCCCGTCTCCGCGCCGAGCACGTCCGAGAAACGCGTGCGTGAGGTCGACGAGCGCAGTGATATTGAGAAAGATCATCTCGCGATGCTTCGCAATCGGAGTTTCGGCGAACACGTCGACTAGCCCGAAACCGGCGTTATTCACGAGCAAGCTAAATTGCTCCGATTTCGTCAATTCGCCGACGACGTTCGCGAGTCCGACTTCGGTCGAGAGATCGGCCACCATCTTTCGATGCCCGCTTCCTTCAAGTTCCGTCAGCAGCGAGTCGAGTCGGGAGGCGTTCCTCGCGACTGCCGTGACCTTATAACCTCGCTTGGCGAGTTTCTGTGCGAATGCGCGGCCGATGCCTTCGCTCGCTCCGGTAACTAATGCGCGTCGTTCTCTTTCCTTTTCCACCGAAGTGCCAATTTTCGTCATGGAGAAAATTTTGCCTAAAATCCGAGCGAAACACAACGACATCGAAATGACAGGGTAACATTTCAGTGAAGTTTCGTCACTCCGGCGTCGACGAGTGAACTGTGAAAACCATTACGCAGCTCGTACGCGAGTATTTCCTGGTCGCTCCACTTCGAAAAGCGGTGAAAATCTTCGCGTGCATGGGCATCACAATCACCTGTGCTACCAGCTGTGGAATTCTCGGCAACAAGAAAGACGCCGGCCGAAATCTCGCCCAATCCGGCGGCGCCTGCCTCGATGAAATCGGACCACTCGCCACCCAATTCATCGACGGTGCAGTTTCCGCCGGGAAGTGGGGCGCCACCTGGGACTGCGTAGACGATACCATCAATCTCTTCGGAAAATTCGTGAAGGGTTCCGAAACGGATGGATATCTACCGGAGGATCTTCGCTTCCTCATGCAGAGGTTTTTGTTCTCGAAAGGGACCGTCACGCCGAGGTTTGTCGACGGCGCGCTTTCGATTAAAGCCACACTCTTCGGCGGAACCGAAAAACACCTGACGAACGAAGAACTCCAAAGTTTTCGCGTGCTCGCGCGTTTCTTGAAGACTGAAACGACCGCCCTCATTCCTCACCTGCACAACCGAAAAGTGAACCCGACGGCGGATAACCTTCGCGCGCTTTCTGTCGCGATCGAAACCTTCGGCTCGCACCTTGCCGACTACTTAAATACCGGCGGGAACCAAAAACTGACGATCGACCAGGCCGTCGAGTTTACGACGGAGCTTGCAAAGATCGCATTCACGACCGACCCGGCCACCGTCGAAGCGTGGACCCGACTCGGCCAAGAAGTGAAATCCCTCCTCGTCAAAGGCGCCGCCGATGGCGTCGCCGGTGCGGACTGGACGAAAATATTGAAATACGGTTCGAAAGCCGGTGGCGCCATGATCGCCTACTTCGACGCTCCCGACTCCGACCCTCTCTTCCAAATCGAGATGATTAATAAAGTCCAGACCGTGCTGAACAGCTCGATCGCCGACTGGGGTGGAGAACTTCCGTTCGCTCAGATCGAAAAAATTATCGACCGCGCCCCGACCTCGATTCTTCCCGAGCTCGCGGATGACTTCCGCGTCGGCGCGAAGGCACTTCTCCATCCACGCGTCGAAACGGTGAATGGGAAGACGACGACGTACCGTCCGGCGGCAGCTCGCCTGCTCCAAACGAGGTCCGATACCGGCATCGATATCGCGTCGATCGAACGTCTCCTCACGAACTACCGTATTGGCATGCGCGCGAACACGCACTTGAACGCGATCTTTTCCGGATTAAAGGAAGACCTTCTCCCGGCCGATTTCGAATCACGAGCGCGGATGTATATGGTGAATCTCGACTCCGTCGGTAAGAACGACGTCGCTCGGCTCATCACCATCGCAAATCGATATCCGGGCCTACATCCGGCAAACACTCCCGAAATCCTTTTCCTCGATCAAACGAAACATTCCCAAAACAACCTGAACCGGATGAGCTGGTACGAAATCGCCGCCACGCTGCTGATGCAGTCCTACGGCAGCACTTCGGACTCTTTCGGTAAATCCGCAGTCGTGGGTGACCTCGACCTGCTTCTCGCAGATCTTCGTGGATTCCTTTACTCCGTTCACATGCTCCACCCGCTAAAAACCGGGATCGGCGCGAAGCGTTTTCGCGAAGCGAACCTCTTCATGCCGAATGGGAACGGCGACGACCAGACGAACATCCCGGAAACTACGGTTTACCTCGCGTTCATTTTCTCCGTTTCTAAGCAAAACTCCCGAATCATGGAGAACGCACTCGAGGGTGCGAATCCTTGTCCGATTAAGGGCTGGAGTATTCCGCTTAAACTCCCGGCTTACGACGTTCAGTGTTTCCGCGACCGCTTAGCCGCGAACTTCACCGACCTCTTCATTAATATGCCTCACCTTCGGGACGAGCTGAATGGGATGACCTCAGCCGAAAAAGCGACCTGGAATCAAACACTCGAATCTGCCTCGAAGAACTCCGGTTATAATGAGGATCCCGTCACGCAGTTTGACGTGAGTTCGTACGCCGGCCTTCCGCACTACGCCGAAGCCGTCATGCTCCGTTTCGATACGAATCACGACGGCTCTCTCGATCGCGACGAAACCCTCAACAACGTCTTCCCCATTTTCAAGCGTGAGATCTCCCTCCTCTCGAAAATCAAAATCGACTTCGTAAACAAAGCCGTTCTTCTTTATTTAATGCAATACGGCAAACAGCCAGCCCTCCTCGACCTCGTCGGCTGGGCGATTAGTTTCGAATTCCTGAAGAAATTCAATGCACGCCGGATCCGAATTTACCAAGTTTTTGCAGCGCTCAGCCCGCCGGCCACGGCCGATCCACTTTCCCAAACCCCTCCGCCGGGCATTTATTCGTCGCCTGCGGGTAGCCTTTCGGGTGGTTCACCGCTGAATTTGGCGGCTACAAACCTCATCCGTGGATTTACGCCCTTCGTCGCGGAAGTCGCACCGGTGAGCAGGCCAGTGACGTTCGATATCGACGGCGTCGATCCTGTCCAACTCCAGGGCTATAGCAATAAAGGGCCGATCATCGACCCGACTTCTGAGTATCAACAAGCTCTGGATGTTTTGCCGCAAGACCTCTAGACTCGGGCTCCTTAGGAGTCTGCGTCATGAACCCTGTCTTGAAGAATTACTCCAAGGGTGACCTGCCCTCGGCGTCGATCCATACCGTTCGTTTCTTCACTGAAAAGGAAGTCGCGCGGTTTAAATCCGACTCGAGCTACCCGAAGAAGCCGTTCGCGGACCTCGCACTAACGGACCGCGAGCCCGTGAAATCGGTGACCATCCCCTCCGGCTATGATCGCACGGAAACGCTCTTCTTCCTTCGGGGCGAAGTGAAGACGTTCTCGCTCCATGACGGAATTCGAAAGGGCCTTACCTTCGACGCCGGCGCGACGAAGGCCCTCGCGCTCGACCTCTCTGGAATTCGCAATGCCGACGCCGAACGAGTACTCTCCGCGGTCGTCTCCCTCCTCGTCCTGGCGACCTACGAGCCGACAAAGTACGGCAAGAAGGCCGCGAAGAAAGAAGACAAGAAGACGACTCCGGAAGTTTTCGTGAAGTCTTCACTCTCGTCCTCCATGACGAAAGAGATTTTCGAATCCGCAGTTTCGTTCGGAGAATCCGCGAACCTCGTCCGCACGCTCGCCGAAATGCCGGCGAACGAACTCCGCCCGGAAAGTTACCATGTGAAGGCGAAGGCACTGGCTAAGGAGTGGGGCGCCCAATTCGAATTTTACGACCGTAAGGCGCTGAAGAAACGCGGCGCGGGCGGATTCCTCGCCGTTATCCAAGCCGACCACTCCCACGGGTACGGAATTGCGAAGCTCTCATTCAAACCAAAAGGAAAATCTTCCGGCCGGAAGATCGCGCTCGTCGGCAAAGGACTCTGTTTCGATACCGGCGGATACAACATTAAAGTCTCGGACTACATGCTCGAAATGCACCGAGATATGACAGGTTCCGCGGTCGCTCTCGCGACCTTCGGTCACCTCATCCGCACCGGTACGAAAGATGAACTCGAGTGCTACCTCGCGCTCGCGGAAAACCTGATTAGCGCGACGGCGTATAAGCCGAACGAAGTCGTCATCGCCTCGAACGGCGTTTCGATCGAAGTTGTCGATACGGACGCAGAGGGCCGGATGGCCCTTTCGGATACACTCGTACTTGCTTGTGAAGGAAACCCTGATCTCGTGATCGACTACGCTACCCTTACTGGTGCGGTGATCCGCGCGATCGACACTCGCCGCTCCGGCGTTTTCTCGAATCGTGACTCCGTTCGCGAACTCGCGATGGCGGCTGGAGAAGCCTCGGGTGAACGCGTTTGGGGATTTCCGATCGGCGAAGATTACTGGGACGCGATCCAGTCCGACATCGCGGACGTCCGCCAGTGCGCGACCACGAATAATTGTGATCACATCTACGCGGCGACGTTTCTCTCGAATTTCGTAAAGCCGGAAACACCTTGGCTCCATATCGACCTCGCGGCCGAATCGAATAAGGGCGGCCTCGGTCTCTCCGCGAAAGACGTGACGGGTTACGGCGTTCGGCTCACCGACGAAATCCTTCGGCGCTTCAAAAAGGAAGCGAAAGCGAAGAAGAAGAAATGACCGGACGAGCCTGGCAGCTCAGAGTCGCTTCCGCGATAGGAATCGCCGTCTCCGTCGCGTTTGGCATTCGGGCGAATCGGTCGGGTGCCTGTGGTAAACCCTGGATCTTTTTCGATCTCGGAAACACTATAGTCGTCGCCAATCCGAAGTCGGAGACCCGATATGTTCCGGGCGCGCACGATTATGTGAGAGGCCTTCGTAAACGAGGCTACCATGTCGGTTTAATCTCCAACGTTCCCGAAAAGTGGGGCATAACCCGCGCCGAGAAAATTCACGTTCTGAAAAAAATAGTCAGCGAAACTTGGACAAAAGACCCGACCGCCGAGGCGATGGACTGGTCGGACTTTCCGGATTCATCCATCTTCATACCTTTACGCGACCTAGACCGAAAGCCGGCTCCTTTCGTTTACCAATCGGCGCTTGCCCACGTCTTTCTGGAAGAGGGACGCAGCGACTGTCCCGTTTATTTCCAAGGTGAAGACCCGAAAGAAGTAAAGGCCGCTGAAAATCTCGGAATGAAGGGTTACGTCGCACTTCGCGCGGGAGAAGCACCGTTTCTTCCGTACGACCAGGTGAAGAGCGAATGAGCGACGCAAAGGAGCCCATCGTACTCGACGCCGAAGGACAGGTTCTTCATGACCCGCACCGCGAGTCCGAACACCGGAAACCAAAGTTTCGAGTCGTCACATTTAATTCGATCGGCCTCATTCCGAAGATCCTTCTCGGCGGCGCGTTCGTCGCCCTCCTCTTTGTCGGACTGACCGTCGCCGGAATCGCGCTCGGGATCATCTTCGTGAGTTTCCTCGCGCGGACTCTTTTCAAGCGAAGGCATTAGCTAAGCCGAGGAAATAATCAGGTAGTCGCGAAGTTCGCCCCGGACTTCGATGGCCACGTGCTCTCCGGTTTTCTTACCGAGCAGCGCTTCGCCGAGCGGAGAATTCGGGCTCAAGACCTGGAGCGGGACCCCTTTGACGACCGTGATCGATCCGCATCCCCGGGGGGCGATGAATGCGTAAGAAGTCGTGTCGCGTACTTTCAACGAAACGAGCGAAGTCGGTATGATCGGATCTTCCGCACCGTAGGTCCGGGAGGGTAGAAACCGGTACATCGTAAGAAGTCCCTCGATCTCGGCCCGGCGGGGCGACTCGACTTGAACCGGCCCACCCCGAGCGGGAAGCGCGGCGAGTTCCTTCTCAAGGTGGCTTATCAGGTGCTGAATGACCGCTTTCTTCTCCATCGGCCCCTGAGTATGGAGGGTTAGGCTTGTTTCTGTAAAGAAAATCGGGTTTGGTCTAAAGGAGATGACGCAACGAGGCTGGTTTTGGCTCATTTTTCTCATTTTAATCGTGGGTCTCCTGGCCGTTCTGGCCGCCCGTTTTAACGTCGCTGTCCTCATCGCCGACCGTCGGGCACTCCTCGAGCCCATTCTCGGCACGGTCGGATTCGCCATTATTCTCGCTGGCTTCATCATTCTCTTCGTCCGACTGACTCAGGAAATGCGGTTGAACCAGCTCCAATCGGAGTTCCTCGCT
>JBBQMV010000043.1:0-13000 GCA_038329315.1 Bdellovibrionia bacterium
CCTGGCCGAGGGCGACGCGGGAGCGCTCGCCACCGGAAAGTACCCGAACTGGTTTTCTTACGTCGTCTCCCGAGAAAAGGAGCGAACCCGCCAGGTCGAGGATTTCCTGAGGGCGAACGTCACGATGGGCCTTCCGCTCGAGGGCCTGAAAGACGGTGTCGTTCGGGAGAAGTTCTTCAGCGACGAACTGGTTAAAGAAAGAGAGCGTGGCTTCGAAGCCCAACTCGATTTTTCCTTGCTTCGGGACGAGTCGGCCCGCGATCGCTTTCAAAAGCGTACTTTTACCCGCGCCGTTCAGTCCGACGACGGCAAGGTGATCACCCGCGCCGAGTCGCATCTCGACTCCGGTCAGAATCGTTTTATCGCCATAGCCGAGGACGACGCCGTCCATCGCCAGCACCATTTTCCCGGCGCGCGCGGGCGCTGGAATTCGAATTTTCGCCGTGACCGGAATCGGCTTCATTTCGATGGTTTCCATCCGGTCGAGCGATTTCAGCCGGGACTGGGCTTGGGAAGCCTTCGAGGCCTTCGCTCCGAAGCGCGCCACGAAATCGAGAACTTGTTTTCGTTTTTCTTCGAGCGACATCGCGCGAGCGGAGAGCTGGGTCCGGAGCATTTCTTTCTGTTCGAAATAGTCGTCGATATTTCCGTTATATTTTACGACGTCTCCGGCTTCGACCTCGAGGATATGGTCAGTTGTTCGGCGGAGAAATTCGCGATCGTGGGAAATGAGCAGAAACGCACCGGCGTAACCTTGAAGAAATTTTTCAAGGACGAGAAGCGTCTCGAGATCGAGGTAGTTCGTCGGCTCGTCAAGGAGCATGAGGTTCGGCTCGGTACCGACGAGGCGCAGGAGTTTTGCCCGCATGCGATAGCCACCGCTCAGACTCGCAATCGGAGTGGCATAGTGGGACTCCTCGAGTCCGAGGCCACGCCCGAGTGCCTTTAACTCCCAGATCGGTAGACTCGAACCGCGTTCGATGAATTCTTCGACCGTTTCGCCTTCATTCCAGGTGTCGTGCTGGGCGAGGTACCCGAGTTTCAGGTTGCGCGCACGAATGACGGTTCCCGTATCCATGCCTTCGATTTCAGCAAGGACCTTAAAGAGGGTCGTCTTCCCGGCGCCGTTCGGGCCGATCACGCCGACGTGTTCGAACTCATCGATGGAAAATGACGCGCGATCGAAAAGAAGTTTCGAACCGTACGCCTTCGATCCGTTTTGGAATTGAAGGAGGTTTCCCAAATCGATTCCTAAGGACTTAGGACCAGATCGCGTCGAAAGCGTAGCCGTCGCGGAGGTATTCGTACCAGGCGACTGGCTTTCCGTTTTCGATGCGCCAGACTTGGGCGGAACGGTATTCGACCGTTTGACCCTTTTGAGTGAATTTTACCGAGGTGAGGGCGACGGCGTGGCGATCGCTCGCGAGGACGTCATGAACTTCGAGCTTATATTGGCCGCCCGAAAGTTCTTTCCACTTCGCGACGAGGCCTGAAACGAAATTCGTGGCGTCGTATTTTCCGGCGAGCTTGCTCTTGCCTGAAATTTGAAAGGTGACTTTCGGATCGCAAAGCGTCAGCGCTTGGGCATAGTCGCCTGCGGCGAAGGCATCGTAGATCGAACGAACGGTCGTGCGGTTAGTTTCGGACATGGGATCAAACTACCTGATCGAGAAACTTAAGAAAAGGCAGATCCGAGTGAAAACGTTCGCGGGATCGCTTCAGCGCCGCTTCCGGATCCGCCTTCTTCGCTTTATCCCAGAGGTCTTCGAAAAGATTCCGAGCGGCACCGACCTGGAGGGAAGGAAAGGCGCCGTCATCGAGTTCACCGAAACCGACGATGAGGAGTCGGCGCCAGAGTTCGCGCATCGCCTTCTCGTAGGTGCGTTCGTGGAATTTCCCGCGTAGGTCGGTCGCGGCCTTTAACTGTTTCGTCGACAGAGGGGAATCGGACTCGAGGGCCTCGAGAAGTGTCCGGGCTTCGAAGGTGAGTTCGGAGCGCTCCATCCGGGTTCCACCGAGCGCTGCCAGCAAGTCGGTATAGACTTCGCGCGAAAAAAAGGTCGCCCGACCCCGAAACCATTTCGCGTAGACGACTTTTCCAGAGCGCGAGAGTTCCTCACGCAGGCGCCAAAGCGACGCGACGCGGTCGTCACCGGCGGTATCCCATTCCCAGCGCATTTCACGCTTCGGAAAAAATTCGGACCAGAGCGAGTGGGGCGCCTTCCGGTTATCGAGTGGATACACGAGAAGAATTCCTCGGTTCTCGATGAACGAGACGGCCTTCTTCAAAGAAACGCCGGAGGTCATAGCCGAATTTTTCCACGGAGCTTCTTCTTTTCGCCGTCTCGATTTTTATTTTCGAGTTTCCGACGCTTACTTCCGCGAGTCGGCTTCGTTTTTCGCCTGGCTTTCGGAACGGCTAAAGCTTGCTCGATCATCTCGATGAGCTTTTCGACGCAGTCGTCTTTGTTCTGCTTTTGGTCTCGGGACCGGTCACTCGTGATCATCAGATCGCCATCGACCGTGAGCCGCGCGCTGAGTTTCGTCATGATCCGGAGGTGATCCTCTGCTCGGAAGCAGCTCGTGCCCGCGAGGTTCCAGCGAAGGACGGCTTTGCTGTTCACTTTATTCACGTTCTGGCCGCCGGGACCGGAACTCCGGACGAACGAAAATTCGAGTTCGGCGTAGGGGAGGTGAAATTTTGGGGGGCTGAGAGGATCGCTCACGATTCTCTTTTTAGCGATCGCTTCTGGGATAATCCATAGGTAAACGCGGTCGCCGTGAAGAACATCAGGATCGAATAAATTGCGGTGGGGAGTGCGTAAGCGGTAACGCCGAGGATCGAGAGGCTGATGTAAAGTGCGAGGGTGGCATTGTGGAGGCCGATTTCTAGCGCGATGGCCACGGATTGCGCGCGTGAGATACGAACGACCTTAGGAACTAGATACCCGATCGCCATACTCAGGACATTGAAGACGAGCATGACCCCGCCGAGCTGGCTAAAGGTCAGCATCAGAGTCTGGCGCTCCGTGAGGATTGCGGCGAAGACGAGGACGACGAGGACGACGACCGAGAAAATACGAATGGGGCGATCGGCCCGAGCTGCGAAATCGGGATTTTTCCGGCGCACGGCCATTCCGATCGCGACGGGTACGAGCACGATTGCGAATACCTCGATCGCCTTGCCGTACTGGAGGCCGATGTTCTGATCCGCGTTCCCGAAATGACGGATGGCGAAGTCGACAATGAGCGGAAGAGTAACTGCCGCGAGTACGCTGTTGATGGCGGTGAGCGTAATGTTCAGCGCAACTTCCCCGTTTCCGAGGTGGGAGAAAAGATTTGCGAGGACGCCACCTGGACTCGCCGATAGGATCATCAGTCCGATCGAATACTCAGGTGAGAGCCGGAAGGCATTGCAAAGTACGAAAGCGAGAGTCGGTAGAATCAGTATCTGGACGAGGAGTCCGACGACGACCGCTTTCGGGTACCGGAGTACGCGCTGAAAGTCCGCGAAGGTGAGCGAAAGGCCGAGCCCGAGCATAATGAGCGCCAGCCCGATTGGTAGGAGCTTCGCCGCGATCACGGGGACTGGTCCGGTGAGCAGGGCAGCTCAATCGCAAAGCAGGTGTTTTTGGTCGCGTTATTATAGCAAAGTTTTCCACCATGCTCTTCGATGATTCCTTGGGAAATGGGCAGCCCAAGGCCGGTTCCCTTTCCGGGCTCTTTCGTTGTGAAAAAAGGCTCCATTAGGCGTCGCTGAGTGTCAGGGGTAAGTCCCGGCCCGCTATCGGTGACGGAAATGCGAACTCGGTCTTCGAATCTTGTGAAATCGACGCGGACCCATCGCTCGTTTTCCTTGGAGACAGCGTCGAAGGAATTGTTCAGCAGATTCAGGAGTACTTGCGAGATTTGGGTCGGCCGACACCGGATCGAGACTGCGGGGACCTCTTCGATGTGGAGGTCGATTGCGAAATCGCGGAATCGTTCTCGGCAAAGGTCGAGCGTCTCGTCAAGAATTTCGGAAAGCGAAATTGGAAGTGGGGGATCGTTCTCACCGCTTCGGGAGAACATTCGGAGTCCTTTAATAATCCGAGAAATACGGAGCGCAGTTTTCTCGATCCGTTCGAGTCCGTTCGTAATCTTTCCGAAGTCGCACCCCTCAGAGCTCACCGCCTTTTTTAGAAGGCCGGCGGTTCCGTGGATAATCGTGATCGGATTGTTCACTTCGTGGGCGATACCGGCCGCCATTTGGCCCAGCGAGGCCATCTTCGAGCTGTGAAATACCGCGGCCTCGGCTCGGCGCTTCGTTCTTAAATCGGTCGCGAAAAACCCAATATATTGCGGTTTTCCGAGAGCGTTGAGCGAGCAGAACGTCTTTTGCCAGATGGGAATTCGCTCGCCGGTTTTCAGGTTCAGGTATTCGACTTCGCCTTCCCAAGCCTCGAGCTTACCGAGCACGACCGGCATCACTTCGGTTTCGAACCGGCTCTGACTTTCGGGCGAGATGAACTCGATGATGCTATCGCGAGTCGGATCCCATCCGAGCTCCTCGACGAGGAAGCGGTTCATATAGAGCGGGCGGAGATTCGGGTCGCAGTAACCGAACCCGTCCTTCGACTTTTCGATTAGGCGACGCAGGATCGATGCACGCTCTCGTTCTTGAGCCAGGCTTGTGCTTTCGTTCGTGGCGATCGCCGTAACCCGTTCGAGGCTCTCGAGTGCCAGTTTTTCGCCGGTGATGTCGACTCCGGTAATATAGAAGTAGCCAGTCACCGGATCGGTGCTCCCGTGCCACTTGATCCAGACGATCGACCCATCCTTATGAATGCAGCGATTCTCGAAATCTCGGTATACGCCGACCTGGAATACGCGGTCCCGAGCACGGATGCTCTCCGCGACATCCTCGGGGTGAAAGAGGGAGTAAACGAGGGTTCCCTCGATTTCCGACGGTTCGTACCCGAGGATGTCTTTCCAGCGCGTGTTAACACGCTCGATCCTCCCCTTACCGTTCGTCACGATAAAGAGCTCCGAAGAAATGGAGAAAAACCGTTCGAACAATTTCATAGTTCTACCGATAAGTACCGGGAAGCCGTTTCGGGAATAACTCATTAATCTTAGCGGCTTCTATGCTGAAAAGAGCTGGAAGTATTTTGGCGGCGAGCGACGACGCGCGTTCGTCAGGCGATTGTCGGACTATTTCGGCTTTGGTGCATAAAATCCTCAGGAATCCTCCCACGCGGCCGAAAAGTGAAGGTGGATAGGAGAGCTTAACGTGGCCTTTGATTACGATAAGATCAAAAATAAGAATCATTCGGGCGCCGATTTTTGGACTGCCTACTCCGACCTTTTTACCGTGCTGAGCGCGGTATTTCTGCTCCTTTACGTCGTCTCAAGCGTACGTAGTGGAACCTTTGGAATTCAAAAAGAGGTCCAGTACCAAGTTCTCGCCAAAGAAGCGCAGGATTTGAAAAACCAAATCCGAATCTATAATGCGCTTCGCGACGAAACCGTGGAGCAGTCGCCGGAAGACGAGCAACAACAGTACAAGATGCTGATGGATAAGCTATCGCTCCTCCAGGACGACGCAAAACAAGAGAAGGGTGATCTCATCGAGAAGTCGCGCCAACTCGCCCAAAAAGAAAATGCGCTGAACAAGTATCAGCAAATGATCCGGAATATCGTGAACGTGAATATGCTCTCGAAGCGCCAGATCAAACAGCGCGACTTCTTGATCGCAAAGAAGGACTTCGACATTACCGAGAAGGACGGCGAGATCCGCGGTCTGAATACGGACATTGAGAAGAAAGAGCAAGTCATCGAACAGAACAACCAACAGATCTCGGCGATCCAAGAGAAGCTCGTCGATCAGATCAAGCATGTTCGCGCGGAACAAAAAAATTCTCGTCAGTCGAAGGACGCGGCGAATCGCAAGATCGCTTCTCTCCAAAGTCAGAGTCAGGCCCAAATTCAAGCAATCGAAACCAAGAATGCTTCGGTCGAGCGTGATCTCCAGATGGCGAAGACAAGCCTCTCGCTTACTCAGAACCAGTTGGCGAAGACCGAGACGAACCTCCAGAATGTTACCGAACAGAGTGCCGCCGAGAAGCAATCGCTTTTAGGCAAAATCGCGAATGCCCAGGCGAAAGCTGACTCGGATCGGGCAGCTCTCCAAACGAAGCTCGCGGCGGTCCAAGGAAAGTCCGAAGCCGAAAAGCAGGCTTTAACCGGTCAGATCGAAGCGGCGAAGGCCGGGTATCAGAAGCAGTTAGCCGATCTCCAGCATGACGGCGAAGCTCAAATGGCATCCGAGAAGGCCGCGTTCGATAAGGCACTCGCAGATTCGAAGGCGACTGGTGCGGCGAAGGCCGCTCGTGAAGCGGAGTTCCGTAAAAAAGCCGAAGGCGAAGCGAACGCCCTCAAAGGCGCTTTGGCGGGTCTCGGTGGGAAAGTCGCGGAAGCGGAGAAGCAGCTCTCCGATTCTAGGAATCGCGAAGGGAAATTGGCCGGAGCGGTGGCAGGACTTAAGAAGGAAAACCAAGGTCTGAGCGAAGATCTCGGTCGGGCGAAAGAGATCGCCGACGCGAAGAAGAAGCTCGTGGCTAACATTAAAGAAAACTTCCGCAAGGCGGGTATTAAAGCGGACGTCGACGATAAGACCGGCGACGTGTTCCTCTCCTTCGGTGATGATTACTTCGAATCCGGCAGTGCGAACCTGAAGGACTCGATGCAGCGTCGACTCGAGAAGTTCATCCCCCAATATTCGAACTCGCTCTTCAGCGATCCGAAGACCGCGGAGAACATCGCCAGCGTAGAAATCATCGGTTTCGCTTCCTCGACCTATAAAGGTCGATACGTCAATCCGATGTCTCTTAAGCCAGAAGATAAAGAAGCCGTCGACTACAACTTGAAACTTTCGTTTAGTCGAGCGAACTCGATCTTTAAGCATATTTTCGACCCGAACAAACTTCAGTACCAACACCAACGGGATCTTCTCCCACTCGTGAAGGTCGTTGGCCGGGGTTATCTTCCGGAAGGACGTTCTCCCGCCGAAATCCCGTCAGGGATCTCGGATAAGGATTTCTGTAAGAAGTTCAATTGTGCGAAAGCTCAAAAAGTCATCATTAAGTTCAATCTGAAAGAATAGCGATTTTACTCGGAGGTCAGTGTGGATATCAAAATTGGTTTGATCGAAGGCATCGTAACGAATTATGCAGGCATCGTAAAAACGATTCTCCTTCCTTCGTTGTTAGTCTTCTTCGCAATCGGCGCTTCGCTTCGGATGCTCGTGTATTACACGGTCAAGCGGAACGAGTGGTTCGCGGTGGAGTTTGAAAAGCGGATGAAGAAGTTCATCGAGGGCGACGTCGCTACCGACCGTCACTCCTTTTATGTCACCGTGAAACGGTTGATGGAAAAGACGTATTACGAACTCTTCGAAGTACGGGCGATCATGCGCCGCCGGAAGCTCGACTACGTCATGGCTCCGGGCGACCGCCTCTTTCTCGTCCAAGCCGGTTCCGCTTTCCTTGTGAAGGACACTCTTCGCCAAATCCGCTTCCTGCGGTATGGTAACGAGCGCCCCCGTTTCGTGGAAATCTCGAAAACCGTTTTCCAAAATAACCCATGCTTCAATAAGGTGTTCGGAATCTTTCCGGCCGCTCCCGTAAACGACATGCTGAACGTCCTTCCGGGTTTGTTCATCATCGGCGGTATTTTGGGAACGTTCATGGGGATCATGAAAGCCCTTCCGGAACTGACCGGGATGGATTTGACGAACACGGAAGTCACGAAGGCAACGATGGATGGGTTTTTGACCCGCCTATCCTTCTCGATGGCGACTTCGGTCGTCGGGATCTTCCTCTCAGTTTGTATGACGATGTTAAACACGTTCCTTAATCCGGAGCGGATCTTCGTCGAAGTCGTGAATCGGTTCGAGTACGCGCTCGAATTTCTCTGGCAGCGTTGTGACACGAACCTCGTGCCGCAAGACATTCCGAATTTCGACGAAAATCGGGACGCGATTGATGCACTCGCCGAATACTCGGTGGCCCAAGAAATCGCGAAGCATCAAGAGAAGGTCGACAAGTTGACGGAAACGAAACCTGTCTCAGACGCTGTTCACCAAACGGCCCAAAATATGTTGTTAAATCGGATGGCTGCGAATGGCGGATTTCCGTCCCGTGCCCCGACCCCACCGCCTAAGCAAGGGGATGGGTCGAATACCGGAGGTGGCCAGGCCGCCTGATTTGAATTTCTGAGTAAGTAAACTTTCAAGCGATTTTTGATTAGGGAGTTATGTCGGAGAAAGACTCTTCGAAGAGAATACGGCTTACGGTTGAAGGAGGTCCGACGCGGGAATTTCCCGGCGATCGGACCTTCGTCATCGGCCGCTCTCAAAACGCCGATTTCAGTATTCCTCATCCGAATCTGAGTCGGGAGCACGTGCGCTTCAGCCTGAAGGATGGCGAAGTGTGGATGGAAGACCTCGGTTCTGCGAACGGTACGTTCGTCCAAGGTCAGCGCATCCCACCGAAATCATCCGTGAAACTGAAACCGCACTATCGTGTTCTGCTCGGTACGGGCAGTAATGTGGTGCTGTCGTTTGAGGTGGTCGAAGGCTACGAACCGCTGCCAGCGCCAGAGCCGAAGGGCGACGTCGATCTGCCGACGGCGCGCGAACGTACGCTCGCGGCCATCACTCGCAATCAAAAGGCGCGTGACGGTACAGGTTTTAATTCTGGCATTTCGACGAAGATGTCCACGGTCGCATCTACGTCGTCGTCTATTCTTGAAGACCGTGGTGCGCAGCTCCAAGCTCAAGCGCGTGCTCAAGCCCAAGCTCAAGCTCAAGCCGACCAGAAGGTCGAACTCGATAAGCCAACCCGCGAAAAAACGGGCAAGATGGAACTCGATTTCCCTCAGCAGCACTTTCCGCACGAAGTAAAGAAAGAGAAGATGGCGGAGCTCCGCATCCTCGAAGCAAAGAAGCAACGGGTCCTCGAAGATATTCAGTACAAAGAGCGCGAAGTCGACGACTTGCGCACGAAAATTCGGGGCATGCGCGAAGAGTCGCTGAAGCTGAAGGACCAAACCGAAAATTTTAAACGGGACCTCGCGGAACAATCGACCACGTTTAAGACCGTGATCGAACCACTCGCTGCGCGGAAGGCCGATCTCGAGAAGTGCGTGCACGAGCTCGACGTGATCTACGAGGAAAAGATCGATTCGCTCGAGACCGGGTTCCGCGACCTCAAGGCGACCCTCGAAGAATCCCACGGCGTTCGCATGGC
The DNA here is from genome assembly GCA_038329315.1 of Bdellovibrionia bacterium. Lineage (GTDB taxonomy): Bacteria > Bdellovibrionota > UBA1018 > UBA1018 > UBA1018 > JACMQW01. Next base: position 9,291 of record JBBQMV010000043.1, read on the forward strand.
ACGCTCCGATAAGGAATTCAAAGAGAAGGCCCGTCGCCTCGACGAAGAGTATGCGAATAAGTTAAACAGCCTCGAAAGCGAAATCAATTCGGTTCGTACCGAAGGCGAACGCCTCCGTGATCAGCTCGTTCACGAAAAACAAACCCTCGAAGAGAACCTGCGTAAGGTTCGCGCCGAAGCCGAAAAACTTGAGGCAGACCGTAAGCTCGAGCAAGTCCGGATCGATACCGAAACCGCGAAGCTTCAGGGCAGTAAGCTCAAGCTCGAAAACGAAATCCAGACGATTCTTCGCGAACGCGAAAAGGTGCACGGGGATACCCAGCGCCTCGTCGAACAAGCGAAAGCCGCACGGGCCGCCCGGGAAGAAGCTCGCGCGCAAGTCGAAGAAGCCAAGCGTGACCTCGATACGCTTCGTCAGACCGTCGCCGATGTAAAGAAGAGCGAAGCGAAGAATCTCGAGCGTATCGACGAACTTCGGGGTCATATCACTTCTCTCGAAAAGAGCGCCGAAGGAATTCAGAGTATCATCCGTAAGGCCGAATCGGACGCGGAGAGCGTTCGTCGTAAAGCCAAAGAAGATGGCGATGTTTATCGTCGCCAAATCCAAGATCAAGCCGAAGCCGAACGGCAAACGGTCCGGAAGAATGCCGAAGCCCAGGCGCTCGCCCAGATCCAAGCCGCCGAAACTCAGGCGTTCAACCGGACCCAAAGTTCGGAGTCCGAAGCGATCACCCGTACCCAAACCGCGGAAGCGACCGCCAATGCCCGTCTCCAAAACGCCGAAGTGACCGCGAATACCCGTTTGCAGAACGCGGAGGCCCAGGCGACCCAGCGGATCTCGTCCGCGGAAGCCCAGGCAACCGCGCGTCTGGAAAAGGCGCAGGAAGATTCGCGTACGATTCTCGATCGCGCGCAGGCCGAAGGAAACGCGTACTTCGAGACGAAGAAGCGCGCCGCAGATGAAATTTTCGAAGTCGCCCAAGCTCGTGCGACTGATCTCGAAAGTGGTTCGAAGAACCACGCCGAGCGCGCGGTCGCCGAAGCGAACGCCGGTCTCGAAAAGAAGCGTATGGCCCTAGAAGCGGAACTCCAAGATCTCCGCCGCCGGACCGACCAAGAAATCCGTCAGGTCCGCGCGAACGCGTTGGCGGATATCGATGCCGCGAAAGACCGCGAAGCAAAGGAACTTACGAATCGTCTGAAGAGTCGTGTGAAATCGATCGGCGACCAAATCGATCGCGTCGTCGGCTCGAAACTTTCAGCCCAGCTCGGCGTGACGATGGATCCGGTTTCGCTCCGGGCTTTCTCCGCCGAAATCCACCAGATCGTCGAAACCGTAATCGGTCCGACGAAAAATGGCCCGGTCACGAGTACGTCTTCTGGTGAAAAGACACTGAGCTCGATCATGCCGGTCGATAATCACGCCCAAGCCCGCGCGGTCACCTACTGGAAGAAGATGGGCGTCGCCGCATCCGTAATCTTCGTACTTGGCCTCGGAAAAATCGTCGTGCCGGATGCTTATACCTGGGTCGGTAAAAAGGTCGGAATGGCGCTCGAAGTGAAGGACAATACGGATGCCGTCGTGAAGCGTATGCTTCGCGAACGCCAGCTCGCGATGACGTTCGTCACCGAGCAGGACCAGCGGATCCGCGACTCCTACACCGACAATATTCTCTATACGGAAGCTTTCATCGAAATGAAGGAAGATTTCGAGACCCAGAAAATGTGGACGCTCGGTTTGAACAAGTATTTCCAAACGGATCTCGGATTGACCGAAAAAGCGATCGTCCAATTCGGTTCGGCTGAAGGCCGGATGATCCGCGAGCTTCTCGATGATCGGAAAAATATCGTACCGTCGACCTCGGCCGCGGGTATTGCGAAAATGCGCGAAACCGAAGCGAGTTATGTAAAAGAAATGAAGGGCGTCATGCGCACCGATGCGAACTGGCAGCTCTACCTCGCCTATCAGCGCGACTTCTATATCAAGTATGAGCAGTCGCTCGTCAATCGCGCTCCGGCCGGCGTTAAGAAATAGACGCCCTCCGCTTGCGGTTTAATTTCGATTCCTAGTTTGCGCTAGTCATCCTAAATCGAAATTCATCTCCGTTTCATGTGGGCCTGAGGCCACTTCGATAACCTAATCGGAGTAGTAAGAAACCGCATGATGCGGAAGGAGACCACGACTATGGCTAGCGAACTCTTTAATTCGACGATCGGAAATCGTAATCCGAGGATTCTCGAAGAAAACCTCTCTGCATTCGCCCATCGATTCCCGGTATCGGGAAGAATCGTCCACGCAATCGCGCAGGAAACGGGCGGCGTGCTCGGTCTTGCAGAGCGGCTTGAAAAAAACGGCATGTGGGAAGATGCCCAGCTTTGGATGGTCACGGGTAAGCCGAACGCCATGCCTCCCGAGAGCATCCGCGAGATCTTCGACGCCTCCACGATCGACTCGGTCGCGCGCTCGCTCGGAATCCCGCGCGAATCCGTCGAAATTCAAGCGGCCCTCGGTATTCCGAAATTCTTCACCTCGTTAGCCCACGATGAGGATGAGGATCTCGGCATCGGGTACGGCACTCCGAAAAAGAAGAAAAAATCCTCGGCTAAAGCCTCATTTGCGCGAAGAGGGGGGCAGCACGCGAACTAATTTCTTCTCTGGACAGTAGCCTGGACGCGGCCCGATCTTCGGAAACTTCCGACAGACTTCGGGCCGCGTTTCGTATACGGTGCAGAGCCGAGTTTTCGGGTGTAGGAATACGCAGTCGCGGCCGCCCCGCTGTTCGAGAATAAACATCCCGGTCGGCGGATGATAACTTCGCACCAGACCTTCTTTATGCAGCCGGCGAAACGCCTTTCTCAGAGAAGTCGCTGCTTCGTCTTCGCTCAGAAGTCCTAGGCGCATCAGATCGGCGGCGCTTGTTTCGACGGGCAGTGTACAGCAGCCGGCGAAGCAGCCGTCGCATTGCTTGGGATTCGTAAATTTTACCCAGGTTGATGGGAGATCGATGGAAACGCTCACGAAACGGACCCTACCCTATGCCGAAACCCGTGTCACTTCGGACACTTAGCGAAAAAGGGTCGGCGAACTTTTAGGCACCGTCGAATGTTCATGCGCTTTCTCGCGTAAATTCTCGGCTAACTCCGCGAAACTATTGGGTGGGCCATGGCACGTTCGTCGCTACATAGACTGTGGGACGCGTAACTTACGCGAGGTGTGTGGTTTATGAACTTATTCATTCGTCGGATTCTCCTCGGTTTCGCAATCGGCCTCACGATGGGCTCCGCGTTCGCCGCGGCTCCTACCCGTAAGCCTGCCAACAACTCCTTTAAAGAAGCGAAGCCGCTTACGAGCCGCGAAGCGCTGAATAGCGGCGACGAAATCTACGCCGAAACCGAAACGTACCAAATTCATTCCGAACGCGTTCCGGCCGTTCTTCAAGCGATGACGAAACTCGGCCTAGCCGAAGACGTCGACTACGCTTGGATGAACAAGGTTCCCAGCGCGAAGATGGTGAGCTTTGTTTGCTACTCGGCCGATTGTTACCACTGGGCGAAAAACCAGATGCGCACGATCGCGACCGCACCGATCCGCCCTGAAGAAGCGCTCGGCCATCAATGGCACGACGCTAAGATCGATTCGAAGAAGGACCGCGAGCTGACCGAAGACGAGAAGATCAAGCAGCGTCAGTCGCTCCGCTACTCGGCTAAAA